>PWLL01000089.1 GCA_003559395.1 Candidatus Iainarchaeum sp.
CTCATCCTCCTTATCCGGCCACTCCGGATGCCGGGGCAGGGATGGGAAGGAGACATCGACCGTCTCTATATGGCAATGGGACGGGGGATAACATGGCTATCTGCTGAGCCGCTCACCCATGGGGCAGAAGGGATCGGGAGGGGAGCCGGATCGCTGATCACGGTGGTACAAAAAGCATCTGCCAATCCGCCTGTTGCATGCCGGATAGCATGGAAGACCTCAGCCCTCCCATATGTCAGGGCATTCTCAGATCCTCAGGCAATACAGCAATATGAAGAATCATTGAAAGAATTGCGGAGGAACTACCAGGATGAACAGACGATCATCCAGGGCGGCGGATATGGTATCATCCTCATCGCCATCGTCGCGTTCCTGTACTTCCTCTTCGATCTCATCAGATAAAATAATCACCGGGAGATGATCTTCTGAACCAGGGAAAGAACACCGGGTTTCACTTTCTTCTTTCGGAACCGGGAACTCCGTCCTGACATTGGGTTCTCCTCGTACATCTCCCTGTTCAGCCGATCATTGATCTCATCAAAGATCCGGGTATATGCCGGGCAATGGGGATCAACCCCTTCAATCCTTCCACCAGTCTGTGCAATTGCATTGTAGGGGCAGCCTCCCCGGCAGTAGCTGATATGGGAGCAGTCACCACACGCGGTATCGACATAGGATCGGTACTCCTCCATCAGTCTCCATCCCTTCGATTCTGCAAGCTCTTCCATGGTCGGGGTATCACTGACATATCCCATCACGAACTTTGGCATCCCCACAAACCGGTAACATGGATAGATCCCTCCGTCAGGCCCGATTGCATAGGTGCTTCCCATGCAATCGACATAGGTGCAGACGGTTCCATGCCGGGTGAAGACACACCGGACGAGATCGTTGATATTCATGACCTCCGACCGATCAAGGTTCTCAAGGTACCGGTCAAGGAGATAGACGAGGAGCTCACCATACTCTTCCGGAGGGAGGGCCCATTCTTCGGGGCTGTCATCCCGGAGTGATGGAAGGGCCGGATGAAGCTTCATCGGGAATCCCTGTTCCATAAAGTAGTCGAAGATCTCTTCCCGGTGCTGTACAGACCTGTTTGTAAAGGTGCAGATGAAACGGACCGTAAGACCATGGCAACGGGCGATCTCATACCCTCTCATCGTCTTCTCATAGTATCCGGTCCCACGCTGGGGATCATTCACCTCCCTGGGACCGTCGATACTGCTTCCAATCGGAACATGATACGGAGCCAGCGCTTCAGCAATATCATCGGTCATCTTCCAGAGATTGGACTGGAGGGCAAATTCCGGCGTGAGATGGGCAAGCCCCTCCGAGAGGAGGGGGAGGGCCTGCCGATAGAAGTCAGCACCGGCGAGAAGAGGTTCTCCCCCATGAAACGTGATGGTGACGGGATCGTTTTGGTACTCCTTCAGCCAGGCGACCGTATCATGAACGGTCTGTATGCTCATGATGGGGGAATCCTCTTCCGAACTCCAGCAGTATGCACAGTCTGAACAGCAGCCAAGCGTCGGGATGATCATGATATGGAAGGGATTCTTCATGGTACAACAAATCTTCCATACATCTCCTTAATTCTATTCTTCTGCGCCACAGGAAGATCCTTCTTGGAAAGCTTCCGTACACATCTCAGAGGAGAAGAGTTCTTCCACAAAACCATGGTTTTAACGAGAGCCGGTGCATAAAAACGAGCGAAGAAATGAGGGCTGACGAAAAAACAGAACCTCCATCTCCCAGGTGATGCATTCTCGTAGGAGCACCAAAATTTGCTTGAGCATCTTCGTTATTTTGCCAATAACGCTTATATTCTCAGAGGGATATGTAGTAGTATGATTCTCATACTGGCAGATTATAGCGCCGGAAGAGACCGATATCTCTCATCATACCACCCTCTGTTTTCAGATAGATAGTGCCGGGTGTCTCAGGGCGGCACCACGGCAGAGATCCATACCCACCCTTTTCCCAATAGACTGAAGAGAAGGTGATTTGGGAAGAGATCTGATCGATAACCACGAATAGGGCAGTCCACAGGCTCAAAACGGTGAGAAGCCAGCTTCGGCCAGGAGAATACCCATACAACGAGCCCCGATTCATGATAGCATTCCCACCATTCCTCATTTATATTATCGGGGCATTGATCCTTCCCCTCCTGCCGGCAAGGGTCAGGCATGAGTGGATGCTCTTCCTCTCAATCATCGGACTGGCAAGCATCTCACTCCTTGACCAGGAGATAAATGGCTGGATTCTCCCGTTCATCCCCGGAACGGAACTCGTCCTCCTCTCCGTCGATCACCTCTCCCAGGTCGTCGGATACATCTTTGCAGGAATCAGCGTGCTTGCGATCATCTATGCAAGCTATGAGGAACGGCTCGGCCATCAGATGGCGATACTCTTCCAGATCGGAGCGGGCATCGGAATAGTCTTTGCAGGCGACTTCATCACCCTCTTCATATTCTGGGAGCTGCTGGCACTCTCATCACTTGCCCTCATC
>PWLL01000010.1 GCA_003559395.1 Candidatus Iainarchaeum sp.
ATTAGAAATATCTAATGACGATTCTATTTGACTTTCTAAAACTTCACAACTATCTACGTCTTCTCTTACTTCCATATATTCAGAATATATGTCGTCTAAAAAGATTTTCTGCTGTAGTACAAAATAATCATCAAACAGGCTATCTCTTTTATGCCTATCATATGCAACAACTGTTGTAAATGTTACAAATACAATTATTATTAATACTAAAAAAGCAGTTAATAAAACATCTATTTTTTTCATATATCATCTCTCCTTTACCATTTATTATCTAATCCTAAAAATTCTGCAGTTATTGACCAGATATATAAGATTGTTATCATAAATCCATAAATCATTATAAATACAATAAAAGAAGGCAAGTCTTTTATTTTTAGTCTTAAATCTGCAAAAGTAAATGAAACTATTGCCATAAATAAAGTTACTCCTATAACGACCATTATTATTAAGGCCATTGGAGGAAAATAAAAATATGAAAAATTAAATAAATCAAATACAATAAAGCCTTGATTTATTGCTTCTAATATATAATAATACAAATATATAAAAAATCTTCTAACAGAAACAACAATAAACTTTAAAAATATAGAAATTCCTAAAAAATTAAGAAAAACAAAGTAGGGTAGAATAAATATGCCAAATACTCCTATGTTTTTGTTAAAGAAAAGTCTTTTGTATTTCAACCATGTGTGACAGGCCCCTCTATACCATCTTATTCTTTGTCTAAAGAAGCTTTTGATGTTGTTTGGCACGTCTGTTCTTGCTTTTGCGTAGGGTGTGTGTTTTACTTTATATCCATTTTTTTTAAAAGCATATGCTAGATCTGCATCTTCTGTCATATTATTTTCATCAAAACCACCAACTTCTAAAAATCTTTTTCTATCTATGAGATTTAAAGCTCCAACAACAACAAACATAGATTCTAGTCCAGACAGTCCTCTTGCCCACAAGCCATATGATAACGTATATTCATATTCTTGTATTTTTTCAAGTAAGTTTTTGGTTTTATCTGCCATAACAAAACCAATTACTGCTGCGGTTTTTCCTTTCATTAATCCCATAAGGGTTATTAGTACATTTTTGTCTGGTATTGTATCTCCGTCTGTACAAAGTATATAGTCTTCTTTTATTTTTTTAAAAGCAATGTTCATGATGCTTGCTTTTACGTTTTGTTTTTTTGAAAAATATTTTTTATCAAGTTTTATAGATTTTACATTTTTATATTTTTTAAGAAAATCTATAGTTCCGTCGTTTACTACATAGACTGTATATTTTCCAGGATATTCTAGTTGTTGTAGTCTTTTGACTGTTGGTTCTGCTTTTTTAAAATTATTAAAAGCATAGGTAACAACAGCTACGTTTGGTGGGTTTTTTGGCAGTGTTGATTTTTCTTTTTTTGCATCACTAAAGTAATGAGATATAATAAGTACAAATGAAGAGTACAAGAAAAGAACAACTAATATTAAAGTTGTTATAAGACTATATTCTACACTTGAACTTATTTCTACAACTTTATATATTAAAAATGCAACAATCAACAATATTATTCTATCTATTAGTTTTACTTTTACCATATTTGATTACTTTTTATAATATACAATATCTTTTAGGTACAAATACTTTTTAATATCTTGTTTTTTATTTAACATTAACTTTTTCACAATATTTTTCAACAGGACAAACATCACATCTTGGTTTTCTTGCAAAACAGATGTTTTGTCCTAATATAACAAACCATTTATTTGTTTCTATCCATAGTTTTTTTGGAATTTTTTCTGTTAGTTTTTTTTCTGTATTAAGCACATTTTTTTCTTCAACAATTCCTATTCTGTTTGTTATTCTAAACACGTGTGTATCGACACATATAGCAGGAATATTAAAAGCAACAGCTAATACAAGGTTTGCTGTTTTTCTTCCTACTCCTGGTAGTGTTTTTAGTTCTTCTAGTGTTTGTGGGATTTTGTTATTATATTTTTCTTTAATTATTTTTGGCAGTTTTTTAAGATGTTTGGCTTTTGTTTTATAAAATCCTGTTTCATAGATCAATTTTTCTAAATCTTTTTGTTTAATATTTTCTAAATCTTTAAAGTTTTTTATTTTTTTAAATAATCTATCGCAGACTTTTTTTGTGGTTGTATCTTTTGTTCTTGCGGAAAGTATTGTTCCTATTAATATAAAAAAGGGTTTTTTTGTTTTTATGTTTGTTTGTTCTGCTAAAGGTATTTTGTTTTTAAGTTTTTTTCTAAGTGTTGAGTAGATTTCAATTATTTCTTTTTCTTTCATGTTTTTCCTAAATCTAGCATTATATCAAAAATAACCATTTCTTTTTGGTTTTTTTTATTTAAGAAGATGTTGTGTGTATCTATATCTGCTACATTATATCCTTTTTTTTTTAATCTTGTAAAAACAACTTCTATTTCTTTTTTATATCTGAGATATTCTTTTTTAGATAGTTGTTTATTAGTATATAAATTGTCTATAGTTTCGTATTTAGAAGGGTCCA
>PWLL01000020.1 GCA_003559395.1 Candidatus Iainarchaeum sp.
ACACGACATGTATCCAGAAGACTATCCACATGACATGTATCCAGAAGATTTAGATGTTGAAGATACAAGACAAACAATCTCAGAACAAGCAAGATATCAAATAACAAGACCAGGATTACAAATAAGAATGATACAACTAGAAAACACAATCAATTTGAAAATAAAAGAACTAGAAACAATAATAAATAAACTTTATGAAGAAGAAGTTATTTTTGACGATGAATTTCTTAAAGAACAACTTTCTAGTCTTTTAGTTTTAAGAGAATATGTTCTAGAAAATAGAGAATATGAAGAAGAAATTCATGAATTTTCTAATTTAAGACAAAGACTCTCAAATACTATTTCTGAAACAAGAGAATATCTTAGAGAAGATATTGCTGAAAATGTAAAAGAAATGGTAAAAGAAGATATTTTAGAAAAAAGAAACAATTTTAGAGAAGAAACTGCTTTAAAAAATAGAGACCGGTTTAGAAATTTAGCTCATGAGCATAATCTTCAAATAAGAGAAGAAGTTGTTCAACCTGTTATAGAAGAAATAAGAGCTGGTGTTGCTCAAAGAGTTTCACAAAGAGTACAAGAAATAGATGTTGAAGAAAGAACACGGGTTGTTGGACAAATAATTTCAGAAGTTGCAAGAGAAAATAAACAAATCGCAATAAACGAAGCAAAACAAAGAATCGCACAAGCAACTATGATTCCTCAAGCTTATAAAAATGAAATCAGAAGCCAAAGACAACAAGAAGAAACTAGAGTCAGACAAGAGATACTAGATACTTTTAGACAACAAGAAAGAAGAGTTTCTGTTGACCCAGAAATTAAAGATGAGATCTTTGAAAGAATAAGACAAGAAAGAGCAAATATAAGAAATGAGGTGGTAGAATGAGTGATCTTGAAGGAGTTTATAAAAAACCAAAAATAAATAAAGTTTTGATCATTGTTCTTATTGCTATTGTTGTTGCAGTTGTTTTAATCTTGTTAATTCCAAGAGCTGAAACACCAACAGAAACAGGAGAGATAGATCCCATAGATGAACCGACTGAAGAACTAACAGACACAGAAATTAATGATTTAGAACAAGAACTTCACGAAGACTTTTCAATAGATGAAGATGATGAGTTTTTGGATTCAGAAGACTTTTTTGAATAAAAAGTCTTTTTTTATGTTTAAAAGGAGTTACATAATATGTCAAAAAGAAAAATAAATAAAAAGAAAAAAGAAAAAAGAGATGTTACAAATATTTTATATTTTGGAATCTTAGTTGCATTTATTGCAATTGTCTTAATATTAGCAATAAGACTAACTAAAAGTTCACCAGAAACTTTTGAAGAAAATATAGACTCAGGCCAAATTTTTACTCAAACAGATAGTGATCAACTTGAGCCTGGACAAAAAATTGATGCTGAAGATAAATTGTCATCAGGATATGAAGTTGATGTACATTATGCTTATTCAGATGGATGTCCTTTTTGTACACAACAACAAAGATTTATGGATTCTTGGGAAGAAAAATATCCAACAGTAACAATATATAAATATAACGCACAAAGTTCAGAAGAAATGCAAACCTTCTTACAACTAGCAGAAACTTACGGAGAGTCTCCAAGAGGCGTACCAGTAACTATTATTGCAGATCAATATTGGTCTGGTTTTAGTGAAGAAAGAACTGGCAAAGCTATGGAAAACACTATAGAATATTGTTTAGTAAATGAATGTGAAGATCCTTTAGATAGACTAAACTAATAGTTCATCTTTTGTCTTTCAAAAAAATCAGAAGTATATTTTTTTTTTTTAATATCTTCTTCTTTTTCTTGTTTTAGTTTTATTGCTTCTTCACATTTTTCACAATAAAGATTGTAGTTTACAATCATTTTTTCACATCTTAGACATCTGTTTACCATTTTGTTTTCACTTTTCTTCTTTTAATAATGGAAATAAGATAACATCTCTTATAGTTGAAGCGTTTGTAAACATCATAACAAACCTATCAATTCCAAATCCTATTCCATATGCAGGAGGCATTCCATATTTTAAAGCTTCTATAAAGTCTTTATCAATAGGATGATTTTCTCCTTTTTCTTTATCATTATCTTTTTGAGCAATCATTTGTTTTTCTTGAAAGTCTGGATCGTTTAGCTCACTATATATGTTTCCTATCTCCCAACCATTAACATATGGTTCGTCTCTTTCTATAAGTTCTTTGTCTTTTCTGTGTATCTTACATAAAGGAGTTAGTTCTTTTGGATGGTCGGTTATATGTATTGGTCCTGATAAATGAGACTCACAAAAATGTTCAAACAAAGCATTTATTAAAAGCCCACGACTTTGTGGAGATGGCATTTCTATATTGTTTTCTTGAATTGTTTCTTTTAGTTGTTCTTCTGTTAAAGAACGAACATCAATATCAGCATATTCTTTAATCGCATCAATCATTGATAGTTTTTTCCAAGGTCTCTTAAAGTCAAATTCTTTATCCTGATAGGTTATTTTGGTTGTACCATATAACTCAAGTGCAACTTTTTCATGAAGTTCTTCTATTAAATCCATTGCATCGTTATAATCTTTAAAAACTTCATAACATTCAAGCATAGTAAACTCAGGATTGTGTGATTTGTCTACTCCTTCGTTTCTAAAGTTCTTACATATAGTAAACACTTTCTCAAAACCACCCACTAGCAGTCTTTTAAGATACAGCTCAGGTGATATTGACAAGTATAACGGTCGTTTCCACACATATGCTTCAGTCACAAAAGGTCTAGCATTTGCTCCTCCATAAAGTGGTTGTAACAATGGTGTTTCTACTTCTATAAATCCTTTATCTTTTAGTATTTTTCTTAAAACATCTATTATTTTTTCTCGTTTTATAAAAATGTCTTTTACTTCTTTATTTATCATTAAGTCTAGGTGTTTTTTTCTATATTTTATTTCTTGATCCTGTAATCCATGATATTTTTCAGGCAAAGGCAAGAAACATTTTGACAGGAAAGTAATATCTTGTGCTTCAATAGATATTTCATTTGTTTTTGTTTTAAATATCTTTCCAGACACGCCAATAATATCTCCTTGATCAAGTTTTTTAACAAGCTCAAACATCTTTGTATCGTTTGATTTTACAACAATTTGTATTTTTCCTTGTTGATCGTGTAGATCAATAAACGCAATTTTTCCTAAGTTTCTTATAATAAAAATTCTTCCAGCAACACTTGCTGTTTCTTCTGAGTAAGTGTTTGTTTCTAGGTCTTTGTGTTTTTTTTGTATATCTGAAGAAACATGTGTTCTCTTATAGCTATAAGGAAAAGGTTCGATATTGTTTTCTAAAAGAAAATTAAAGTTTTCTTTTCTTGATATTTCATATTCTTCTTGTCTTGACATATTTATCACATTTTTTTTGTTTGGATATATATAATATATATCAAAAATAATAAAAAGAGAGATGATATTTATAGAAACATCATCTTTTTTTTTTGTTTTTAAGCAAAACAGTATTTATAATATAGAAACAAGAAACAAAAAACAAAATATACATCATTAAACCAACAGTTGATGTTGGTGATAAAGGAATGTTAAAGCCATCTGTTCTTCTACCTGCTGCATCTGTGCCTATGTTGAATACGTTTCCTGATGTTTTGCCTGTGACTTTTCCATCAGCGTCTGTTGAAAACAACATTCCGTCTCTAAAAGCTTGATTATAAGGAATCATCATTCCATTTTCTGTATACCAGTTGCCTGTTTTTGGATCATACCAAAAACCTCCTTGTTGTCCTTGTGCAGAGGTTAATGTTTCTACGTCGTCGTTATATTTAAGCTTTGGTACACCATGTTCAGCACTTATATCAAAGTCATGTGAGGCTCCGTCTTCTGTTTGTATTCTGTATCCGTCTTCTAGATCAAAGATGTCTGTTATTTTTTGATCATAGACTTCTCCTGTTTTTTTGTCAATAATTCTCATTCTTTGTTCACATTCTGGATAATCACTTATATAGAAAAGAATCGTTTTTGTAGGCGTATCAAACATTTGGAAAGGGCCTACATTTTCTAGAGCATTGTTCATTTTTTCAACATTTGCGTATGCTTGTGAGTTTGGATCATCACTAGTTGATGTTGCTTTAAAATCAAAAGCAATCTCATCGTCATCACATTCATTTTGTGCAGGTGTTGATGTAAGTTCTGCATCTAGGTCTTTTATATCTGCTCCACTTGTAACGCTTGTATATTCGACCCACATAATATATGCGTTCTTTTCTCCACTATACACAAGTTGTCCTCTTTCAAATTGAACAGATATGTTTTTCCCAAGATTTATTCTTTTACTTTCTACTTCTTCAATAGGAAACAATCTACTTGTTCGGTCACCATAAATAGACAATCGAGCACTTGTTCCTTCAGCTACTTGTCTTGGTGTTCCTTGTGCACTTATTTTTGTTGTTTGTGGATATACGTCATATTGTGTTGAAGGGTTGATTATGTTTGCAGATTTTACCGCACCAAGATATTCTGTTAGGTTTGTTGCTCCTCCATCTATTTCGTTTCCTGTTTGTTCATAATAGCCTTGTCTTATACAGTGCATAAAATCATTATCTTGAACAAAGAAATTACCATAAACATCCATTTCAAACAAAAGTTCTTCTGGATTGTCTGAAACAGGAATATAGGTCAGCATTTTTGGAATTATCTTTGCAGGAATTCCTAGGTTTGTTGCAACAAGTCTTACAAAATCTGAGTGATCGCTATCAATAATCTTGTTAATATTTCCGTCTTTGTCAATAAGGTTTAGTTCTCCTTTTTCTTTATCTATTTCTAAGCCTTCTTTTTTGTCTTCATCAATTAAGATTTCTTTTCCTTGATCGTTAAGGTTATTGGCTCTACATCTTGTATCAGGACCAAGTTCAAAGAAAAACAAACGACCATCTAAGCTTGCATCTGTTCCAGCAGATGTAGAAAAGCTTGATTGAACGATTGCATGGTCTCTTAGATTTTTTTCTACAAACCCTTTTGCTTCTTGTGTTCCTGCACTTACTGTTTTTTCAAACTCTGTTCCTTTGGTTATGTTTTTTAATGTTCCTTCTATCCCATCAAGTCCTTGATCTACCATGTCTGCTACTTTATTTGTTGGATCTTCTTCTATTCTTTCATATTCTAAAGAGTTCATGAAAAAATGAGTGTAAAGTCCTTCTTGATCATCAACACATCCTTTTATTTGTGGCATAACTATTATTTGTTTAGGAAGCGTCATTAAGAGTGCTGGAGCAAGTAAAGGATTTGCTGGATGAGGTAAAGTCCAATAAGCTGCTCTTTCTGGTATTGTTAATGCTACTGCAAGTCTATAGTCTTTAGGTAAAGCCCAACCAACATTTATTCCACCAAGATTAAGTTCTCTTATTTTTTGTTCACAAGTATCTCCTTCTTGTCTTGCTTTTACAAGATTTATTTCTTCTTCTGATTTTTCTCCTTCATTTATTCCACTATAGTCTGTGTGGTGTGAAAAAGTAACTAGGTTTTGTCCTTTATTTTCATAGTTTTCTGGAGTTGTATTTTCTAAGATATAGTTTGATGTATTAAAGCCTCTAGGTACATAAAAGTTAATGTTTAGTTTTGCTGAAGGGTCAACATAGTTTGTTGTATCTTCATATTCAAATCTTTTTTCATTTTCTTTTATGGCTTCAAGTTGTGCTTCTCTATATTCATCAACAATTTCTTGAACTTCTTGTTGGTTATAGCCTGCATCAAGATATTGTTCTTTCATAATCTCAACTGTGGAGTCTAGGTTTGCAAGTTGATCTTGTGTTTTTCTTTCTTGAATATCTTGTCGTGTTATTGTTTGTTCGCTTTCTGAAGGAAATTGCATATATTCATTATACATGTCTGCTGATAGTCCTTCTAGACTTCTTTCTCTTGTTTGTTGTTCAATATAATCTGAACCAATGTTTATTCTACAATTGGTTCCACATCCTGTGTTTATTGTGTCTGTAAATAAAACTATGTTGTCTACAAGATCTCTTTTTATTTTTCCTCTAAGCATATTATCTATTGATCTTTCTGCAGTAGCAATCAGTTGGAAGTCTGTATATTCTGCAGTAACCTCTAAACCAGTTTTAATTATTTTTGGAAATATAAATATTGCTGAGTTTAAAAACTTCATAAACAGGTCTCCTTGATCAGAACCATCATTTGCGAAAAAATCAATATATGCATCATCGTATATAGGCGGAGACATGCCGTGTGTAATATTTATTGCAGAATAAGATTCTGGAAGTCTATAAACGCTAAATTTATCTAGACCTAAAGGACTTAAAAACCCAACATCTGCAAAACCTCTTTTTGTTTGCCAAAAAAGAAAGTTATAACCAAAGGCTTCCAAAGACTTTCCTGCAAAATCAAAAACATTATTTTGGGTTACAAATTGTTTCATTTTAAAATCTGCAAAACTTGTAGAGGCATAGTCAATAAATCCTTTGTTGTTTAAGTGTGTTTGTGTCATATCAACAGCACCTGCATAGTCATTTGTAATTGCATTTGACATTTTGTTAAAGTAGGTGTCTGAAACATTTATTGGGTCTAATAAATAATCGTCTAGATGTTCTGGTTTAATTATAGTTTCTATAGATTGTGTGTTAAATTCAGGAAAACCAGTACCGTGCGTTATTTGACTTTTAAGACTTTCAAAATTTTGTGGTGTAACACTAACTGTTTGGGTCCCTATTTTTGCTTGAACAACACCACTTGGATTATTTTTTATAAAAGTTTCAATATCTGCTATTTTTGTAAATTGTTGAGGTGTTCCGCTTGGTACAGAAACTTCTGGCATAATTACGTTTCTTTTTACAAAACTACCATCAGCTAATTGATAACTTACTTCTTTTGTTTTTGCTGTTGCTACATTAAACCCCTCATTAAATTTAAACATTTTATCATTAATTTGTGTACTTACACCAGTTTTTGTTTGATATGAAGTTGAGAACACAGATTCTGGAAAAACTTCATGTCCAGGCACAGCAGCATCTAGATGATCTGGGTTTATTTTTATTTTATTTGTTGAAAAATCAGCTGCAGTCATTGCTTTTTTAAGATTTACACCTTGTGCGTTTACACCATCTAACAAATCTTGATATGCTAACATCGCATCATTATAAGCATTAAATTCTTCAGGACTAAAACTTTTAAACATTTCTTTTGTGGTTTTTCCTTGTTGTTTTGCTGCAATTATTTTGTTTTGTATAGTATTTACATGATCTAATTTCATTATTTCTGAGGCGTTTTCTTTTGCTAAACTAGCAAGCATATTTTCTTGATTTACAAGACTATAAAATACAGATTTTTGTTTAGATGTCATATCTTTGAAAAAATCAGGGTTGTTTATGATCTTATCACTAACTTCTCCTTTTCCTTTTTTTACTGCATCTCTATAAATTTTCATTTTTTGATTAAGATTATTTTGTGCAATCATCTGCTCTCTCATTGTTTGGTTTTGAATACCCAAGATTGCACTACCATTTTCAGACATGTTTTTTACCATCTTAGCTCCTGCTCTTGATTTTCTTGCCGCAACAAAAGAACTTCCAACTGTTCTTTTTGTATCTAAGATAAGACGTGCTGGGTCTTTCATAAGATTTTTTAAAAAAGTTGGTTTTATTTTATTTACAATTTTTGCGTAATTTGATTGAATACCAGGAACTCTCATAAGCTTTGCAGTTGTTGCTCCTAAAAGCACTCTTCCTGCACTAAAGACCATATCTGTTGAATAATATTGATTAAACATTTTATCAAATAAAGAATAAGAGTGAATAAAAGTATTTTCTGTACTTCCTGTTGTTGCCATGTTTGCAGAAAAACTACTTGTTTCTATAACATTTGATATTGCTTTGTCTGTTACAAGCTTTAAACCTTCTATATTCATTTCGTTTGTATCTGTTGTTTCTAAAAGGTTTTTATAGTGATTCATTTCTGCAACAGATGCATCAGAAAAAGGACCAAGTTCAATATTATAATCTGTTTTGTCTCCAGTTATAATTTCTCCTGCTGCTTCTCTTGCTTTGTTAACTCCAATAAAATCTAAAAGATCTTTTCCTACACTAGCCATTTCTGGAAAAAATCCTGTAAGTCCGTTTTGTCTAAACAAACCAAAGCTTCTTGTATAACATCCAGAAGCAGAATCTTCACATCTTCCTGTTCTTAAAGTTGAGTCTAGATCTAGTCCATACTGAAAAGAACCTTCACAGCTTTGTGCAAGTAAAGCAGATGTTTCTAAAGGATTCATTAATTTATCAGGCATCTCTACTTTTCCGGCCATATCTCCTGCAACTGCATCTTGACCAGTAACCAAAAGTTCGTTTTGAATAAGTTCTTCTCTGTCTAGGGTTGCATCTATATTCGATTCAACTCTATCTATTTTAAAACCACTAACAATAATGTCATTCCATATTTTTCTAACAGCTTCTTCTGGCAACCTAATTGTTGCACATCCATCTCCTCTGTTATAAACATAATCTAAATCACTTATGTCACTAAACATAAATGTACAACCAGATGGATCTTCTTTTTTTTCAGAGATTACTCTTGAAGGATCAATGTTTGCAGAAAAAACACTTCCTACAATCATTATTAAAAACAAAAATGACATCAATGGTCTTAGGTTTTTTATTTTATATCTCATATACGTTTCACTTTTTTTAAAAATATATTAAATATACTATTAAGGATAATAATACAGGAAAAAACAAATAAATAATAAAACTAATAATTATTGTAAAAGTTATTGACAACCATAACAAAAAATTATATTTATTTTTAGGAAGTTTCTTTTTTTTTATTTTTTGTAAACTTCTTTTTTTAAGATTGTCATATATTGCTGAAGTTATAAAGACTGCAATCAACAATAGTAAACTAAAGATTACCGCAACAAAGAACAACTTAAAAATATTAAAGATTACTGCTTGAATAATAACATTAAAAGAATATCCTCCAAAACCATAGATTAAGGACGGCACAAAATATATTAATAACAACAAAATATACACTATAGGAAAAGTTGTTAAAAAAACAGATCTTACAAAACTTTTCTTTTTTTTGTATCTTTGGTATCTTTTTGTAAGAAGGTTTGTTATTAACACAAAGGGTAGGGCAAAGATACAACTATAGATGAACAATTTTATTACAAAGAACAAATGATTTAATATTGTTAAAGCTATTGAGCTCATGTATTCACGTTTTTTTATATATATTCTATAATATTATATTAAAGCAAGGATATATAAATATATTTATCTACAAATATATATTAGTTGAAACATTTAAAAAGATGACTTAATATATATTTTTATAAAGAAAGAAAGAATATGGACCCTAAAAAGATACCTAGAAGAGAAAGAAGGTTTTATAGAAAACTAAAGAATGGAGAGTTTGTTTATAGTGATAAAGTCGTTAAGAAGAAAGTTAAAAAAGAAAAACAACACACAAACCAGGACGCTACAAAAAAACAAACACCAAAACCAAAAGAACCACCAAAACCAATTCCTATAGAAAAGAAAAAAGTAGTAGATTCTATTTTGCAAGAACTTTCTGAAAATCTAAATCCTGATATTGATACTATTAGTGAAATGATATATAATCAACTTAAAAAAAGTAACGTAGATGTTAATAAAGACGTTATTAAAAACGTTGTAAACCAAACAGAACATTATAGAGCATCTAAAAGAAAACAACAACCAAAAGATAAAAATGACCCTACCAATAACATAATTTCTGAGCTTTCTAAAGAACTTCCTGAAGAAGATAGAAAAGCTTATGCTAGTTCTTCTGGAGGAGAAAGTCGTAGAGAGCAAAGAGAAAGAATAACAGGGATTGTTGATAATGTTTATGAACAGTTGGAAAAACAAAAGATAAGAGATGAAGTAAAACAAGAAAAACAAGAACAACTAGAAGAAAAAGAAGAATTAAAAGAGCAAAAACAAAAAACATCAAAGAAAAAGAAACCTAAGCAAGAGAAAGAGCCTGAAGAAGAAAAACTGGATCTTGATTTAGA
>PWLL01000059.1 GCA_003559395.1 Candidatus Iainarchaeum sp.
AAAAAAGCACCTGTAAAAAAGAAAGCAGTTGCTAAGAAAAAAGCACCTGTAAAAAAGAAAGCAGTTGTTAAGAAAAAAGCACCTGTAAAAAAGAAAGCAGTTGTTAAGAAAAAAGCACCTGTAAAAAGAAAACCAGCTGCAAAGAAAACAACAAAAAAGAAAAGATAATTTTTATAGTTGCTTTTTAAAATTTAACACTTGTGTTTTTTATATGGGCAAGTGTTTTTTTTCTATTTTTCTATTTTTTATATAATAGATGTATATATAATTTTAATGATTCTATAAATATATGTATGATAAAAAAAATACTTTTAATAGGTTTAGATACAGAAAAAGGAAAAAAAGCCTTTGACTTTTTTATCAATTATCCAGAAAAATATAAAATCTCTGATGTTTGTTTAGTATCAAATGAGATTTCTGAAGAAGATATTAAAAAAATAACTGAAAATAATATTAAAAATATATGTGTAAAAACAGAAACACAAAAAAAACAATTAGAAGAAGCGGTTCCATTTAATATAAATGTTTGTATAAAACCTAATTTTTTTGTAAAACAATCAATTTCAGATATCGTTGTTTTTACAATAGATGATATAGATTCTATTACACAAATATTAACAGCAATAAATGAATATAAAGACCTTTGTTTTTTTGATCTCACTCCTTTATTATATTGTGGAAAAATCATTTTTCAAGAAATAAGAAACAAAGCAATTAGGTTTTTTATAATCTCTGAAACAATCTATTCTGTAAATCAGACTCTTTTAAATAATAAAAATTCAACATTTAAAAAAATTGGTTTAGTACGTACAATATACAATAAAGAATATTTAAAAAAGCCTACACAAAAAACATTTAATGAGTTTAAAGAACTTTTTTATAATGATTTTCATATAAATAATGTTTATGATATGTTTTTATTATCTTATATATATAATTTTAATAAAAATAGATTTGTTTTTGGTGAACAAAATAAACCAATTGCAAATAATATTATTAGTTTTTATGATGGTCGAAATATAATAGACTATATAACAAAAGATAACTATTCTATATTTAACAATTATTTTTTAGAAAAAAAAGATATATCTAAAAAGAATCTTTCAAAAGAAGAAACAAAAACTATAACAAATTTATCTATAGATTTTATTGACTATAAAGAAAAACCATTGTTGTCTCTTGCAATAAAAGCACTAGATAAAAAAGGAACAGCTCCCATTTTATTTTTTATATGTGTAGAACATCTTATTAAAAAAATATATAATAAAAAAATGAAAATAAAAGATTTAGAAAAAACAATAGAAGAAGTTGTTTTTAATCAAAAATATTACATCCAACACCCAGATGTTGCAGCAATAATATCTTTAAAAGAAAAAATAGAAGCAGATCTAGATAAGAAACTATAACTCTTCAAGATTTTCTTTTAATATTTTTTTAGAAAATCCTTTTTCTTTTATTTCTTTAAAAAGCTTATTTTTAATAAAATTATTTATAGAATAAGAAGGCACAACATGTCCAAAACAATATCTATTCTTAAGATCAAAAGTATATCTATTAAAAACAGTACAATAATGAGAACCACCAAACCCACAAACACTCTCCCAACCAAACTCGTTTTTTAGGTTTTTTGGTGAATAATTTAATAAACTGTTTATTAGTATCTTAGACATATAAAAAACAGCATCTTTATTTAACCAATCACAAACATTAGAACCAATCTCAAAAAACAAAATCTTGGTTGAAATAAAAGGACCATGATGTGTGGCTTCTTGTTTTATTTCATATTCTTTTAGGTTTTTTGGCTTGTTTTTTTTAAGATTTAATAACAAATATCTTATAAGAAAAGCATCAGTTTTTACTAAAGTTTTATCTTTTCCACCAAACTCAGCTTTATCAAAGTTTCCTAGTGCGTGGGCTGTAAAACACTTGTTTTTATTTTTAGATAAAGTAGAGTGTTTAGATAAAACAACAACCACATCATAAACATCACCCAACATACTATCATCAAAAAACAAATGAAGGTTTTTTATGTTTTTAAGAAAGATTTGGTTTTTTGTTTTGTTGTTTTGTACTAGCTTTAATTCTTTATCTTTAGTAAAATTATTAAGATAGTAAAAATCATCCTTTTTTTTAAGAAAATCATAATTATTTAATAAAATGTCCTTAAAAACAACAGATGCCATATCTTTTTCAGAAGTAAGTAATAGTATTTTCATATTTTCTCTTTTTTCATTAGATAACTTTAAAAAAACATATATTCATATATAATATAAGAACAAACAAATTTATAAAGAATATTATATTAAGACGTTGGTGATAAAAATATGATTAATATATCTACAAGCATATTTCCATATAGATTGGATCTAAAAACAAAAGAACCTATAGAACTTACAATAGATGTAATAAATATGAACGTTTCTTCAAAATTGTTAAGTTCAGATATAATTCTTTCACCAGAACTTTGTTTAGAAAAAACAGGTATAAAAAAATCAGAGCACAAAAGACTTGGAGAAATACTACCAAAACAAAAAATAACATTTAAATACTATATACACCCTTTTCAAGGAGCTACAAAAGGAAGACATCTAGTAAAATTTAAAATAAAAGAACATTTTAACGACTACAAGTATGTAGAAAACACAACAGAAAAAAGAATAGAGATACCAGTAATATAAAAGAATATATCAAAACTGTTTTTATAAAAAAGACATGTGTATTTTATGATGGATATTTTTGAACTTATAAAAAAAGAAGAAAAAAGACAACAAAACACAATAGAACTAATTGCTTCAGAAAATATTACATCCAAAAACATAAGACGTGCATGTGGATCTGTTCTAACAAACAAATACGCAGAAGGATATCCGAAAAAAAGATATTATTCCGGATGTGAGATTGTTGATGAGATTGAACAAAGAGCAATAGATTTATGTAAAGAACTATTTAAGGTCTCTTTTGTTAATGTTCAACCACATTCTGGCTCAAATGCAAATGAAATAGCTTATTTTGCTTTATTAGAACCAAAAGACAAAATCCTTGGTATGTCCTTAGATTCAGGAGGACATCTAACACACGGATATAAGATTAATTTTTCTGGAAAAAACTATGATGCTTATTCTTATGGAGTTAATGAAAAAGGATATATTGACTATCAAGTTCTAGAAAAATATTCTAACCAAGATGTGTATGTTATAGGTGGGGCATCAGTATATAAACAAGCAATTGAAAAAGCAACTAAGTTAGAGATAACAAGGATAAATAAAGAATATGTTGGAGATACTTTTTTTCCAGAAATTGATACAGATGTTTGGACGTTAGTAAATGAACAAAAAAAAGAAGGTTTTTCTTTTTTAACATATATAAGAAAATAATAAATTTATTTTTTAAAGGTAATAATAATGTATTTTATTGGAATTGACCTTGCATGGTCTAAAAAAAATGGTTCAGGAATTGCAATTTTAGAAGGGGATCATAAACAAGCAAAATTAATTTGTTCTGATGTTTTAACAACAGACGAAGAAATAATTTCATATATAAAAACAAAAACAAAAGATAAACCAGCTATAATAGCAATAGATGCTCCATTAATTGTTCCAAATGAAACAGGAAGAAGATATGCAGAAGAACTAACAGGTAAACTATTTAGAAGATTTGATGCAGGAGCACATCCATCAAATAGACAAAGACTAAGTTTGTGGTCTGGAACTATAAGAGGTGAAGAAATATCAAAAGTTTTTGAAAAAGAAAAATTTGTACAAGATCCATATATTAAAAAACACAAAATCTGTAAAATATTTTTTGAAGTATATCCACATCCGTCTATGGTAGTTTTATTTAATTTAAAAAGAATACTAAGATATAAAGCAAAACCAAAAAGAGACTATAATTTTAGATACAAAGAATTTGAAAAATATATAAAAGCGTTAAAAGCTTTAGAAAAAAATAATCCTTCTTTAATATTAACAAAAGAAATCTTAGAAAAAGAATTTTGTTCCTTAAGAGCACAAAAACTAAAAGATTTTGAAGATCTTTTAGATGGTATCTTTTGTGCATATTTAGCATATTATGCATGGACAAAACCAGAAAACTGTGTTGTTTTAGGAGACCTTAAAAAAGGATATATTCTTACCCCAGTTTTTGAATATCAAAGAAAAGAACTAAAAGAAATATTGTCTCAAAAAACAATATTTGATTATAAAAGGTAAAAACATATGATTGTTGGAATTACAGGCTTTTTAGCTTGTGGAAAAGGAACAATATCTGAATATCTAAAAGAAAAAGGATTTAAAATCTATTCTTGTTCAGATATTATTAGAGAAGAATGTAAAAAACAAAAACTTGAAATTACTAGAGAAAATCTTCAAATGCTAGGAAACCAGTTAAGAGAAAAACATGGTTCAAATATTCTTGCAAAAAGACTTGTAGAAAAAATATCTTTAGAAGAAACAAAAGGAAATCATATTTTTGTTGTAGAAAGTATAAGAACCCCTCTTGAGATTGAAGAATTTAAAAAACTAAACGATTTTGCCTTAGTGTTTATAGATGCTGATCCAAAAATAAGATATGAAAGAGCAAAAGCAAGACTAAGAGAAAAAGAAAAAATAGATAGTTATGAAGAATTTATGGCTTCAGAAAAAAAAGAACTAGAAAGTGATGACCCAAACTCTCAACAACTTTTAAAATGTAAAGATGTCTCAGAGTTTACTGTTACAAACAACACAACTGTAGAAGAGTTTAGAAAAAACATAGATGACTTGTTGCTTAAGCTACAAATAAAATTTAGATGTCATCCTTCTTGGGATGAATATTTTATGGAGATTGCAAAAGATATATCTAAAAGAAGTAGTTGTCTGTCTACAAATATTGGAGCAATAATAACCGTAGATAACAAAATTGTTTCAATAGGCTATAACGGAGCACCAAGAAAAGTTAAAGATTGTTATGATAAAGGCTATTGTTTAAGAAGAAAACTAAACATCCCTTCAGGAAAAGAATATGAAACCTGTGCAAGTGTGCATGGTGAACAAAACGCAATAATTAATGCTGCTAGACAAGGTGCATCAGTAATAGAAGGTACAATGTATATTTTTGGAGAAAATAAATATCAAGGCATTGTGAATCCAATAAACGCTTTTCCATGTTTTATTTGTAAAAAAATGATTATTAACGCAGGAATAAAGAAAGTCGTATGTTCAACAAAAGATAAAAAAATGAAAACTTTTTTAGTATCAGACTGGGTAAAAGAATGGCAAGAAAAAGATATTGTTGATGATCCTGAAAAATATTCTTCAAAATACAAATAAGTTATTTATCAACAAGCGTTGCTTTTTTTATATCTAAAACACCACAATTGTCATTAATCATTTTTATTTTTTTTTCTATAATATTTATTTTTTTATTAAAAAGAGGGCTATCCAAAACAACAGACTCAAACTCTCCACCCTCTCCAGCGATGTTAATCTTGTATTTTTTTGTAATTTCTTTTAGTTTTATAAAATCTTGGTTAGTTATTGTTTTTCCCAACCATTCTTTTGTTAAACCATAAGCTGCAATTTTATCAAAAATAAATCTAAAGTTATTATCTAAAAGAATAGACATTTCTTTTTCTTGAGACATATGCCATAGAGGAGAAAAACAAGTAATATTTAGTTTTTTACAAATTGTTTCTATTCTTTTTTTTTGATAATTACTAAATAATGCACCAGTAACTATGCCTTCTATCCTATAGTTGATAATTGCTTTTTTTATTAATATTTCAAGATCTTTTAGTTCTTTTTCTTTTACACCATTTGTTTTTTTATAAAGTATAGGAATATCTAAAGCTTCTGATTGTAACTCAAGTATGTTTTTTTTAGGTCTTTGATACATGTAAGAAAAATCATCTTTAGGAAGAACAGATAACAAACAACAAACATCTATATCCTTTTTTTTAGACAAAAACAAAGCAAGATTAGAATCTTTTCCTCCAGAAAAAAGACAACCATATCTTTTGGGTTTTTTATTCTTAAGATGCAAAAAATATTCTTGTTTTGTTTTAAAACCACTTGCTTTCATTAATTTTGTTAAAGCTTTTTCTGAATTGCTACCATATTGTGCTGCTTTTTTTTTAAGATCATAAACTTCTTTAGGAAGTCCATATTCTTTTAACAACTCTCTAACAATTATCTTGTTTCTAGAAGTTGTTTTTTTAAAAGAATCTTTCAAAGACAAACCATAAGCAATAACTTCATCATTAATAAAAGGAGAAAAAAGCTTAACTTCAAATCTTTTTGCAAGTCTTTTATCTCTTAACAAATCTCTTTTTTTAATTTTGTTTAAAAGCTCAATAGATTTTTTATAGTAATCTTTAGATATAAGATTAAACTTATTATATCCGCAAAAAAGCTCATCAGCACCAGAACCACAAAACAGAGTTTTTATGTTGTCGTCTTTGGCTTCTCTTAAGGCAATATAAAGAGGCACAGCCACGCCTATTTGGACCGGGTCTGTTGTTTTTGTTGTTTTTATTATGTCTGGCAACACTTCTTCTAACTCGTCATCATAAACAAACCCTTCATGTAGGTTGATGTCTACTAGTAAATTTGCTGAAAATCTTGCAGAAGAAAGATCTTTTGGTTCATTCTTTCTTTTAACATACCCAAAATAGGCTTTAAAATCTATACCAAGGTCCTTAAGGATAACAGAAACAAGAACAGAATCAACACCCCCACTAAAAAGAACTCCAACAGGCTCTTCTATTTTTTTGTGTATGATTGCTTTTTTTAGTTTTTGTCTTATTTGTTGGACGGCATCTTTAAGACTTTCATTATTTTGTATAATCTCCTCTTTCTCAGGTATAACCATTTTCATAACTATCTTTTTTTAATCAAATATACTTTTTCTTTTATTTTTGGAAGGTTGTCATCTATCTTTATAGCAACAAACTCTCCTTTTTTAGCAATTTCAACAGGTTTTTCTACATCTTTTTGCATACTTGTTATTTTTTGTCTAATAACTCCTGTTTTTTTACCAAGAACATATATTTCATCTCCTTTTTTAAGAGAGTGATCTACTATTCTAATTTCTATAACATTTATTTTTTTAAAAACTTTTTGAACAAACCCAACAAAGACTTTTGTTTCTTCTGAAACAGAACCATAGTCTTTAGCCCATTCTTTTATTGGTTTGCCTAAATAAAAGCCATCACTAAAACCTTTATTATAGACTTTTTTAAGATTAGTTATTAGTTTTTTTTTAAAATCTTTATCTAATCTTTTTTCAAAATAACTATCAACAGCTTCTCTATAACAAGAAACAATAGTTTTTACATATTCTGGACTTCTTGCACGTCCTTCTATTTTTAGAACATCTACTTTAGCTTCAATGATTTTGTCAATAAACTCAATTGTGCAAAGATCTTTAGGGCTTAAAATATAATCACTATAAACTTCAAGTTCTTTTTTAGTTTCCATATCAGTTGCAAGATATTTTCTTCTACAAGGTTGAACACATTTTCCCTTGTTTGCAGAGTTTTTATCACCATAAAGAAATTGAGACAAAAAACATCGGCCACTAATAGCCACACACATTGCTCCATGTATAAAAACTTCTATCTCTATTGAAGGGTCTATTTTTAAAGATGCTTTCTTTAGATTTTTTATATGTTCTAAAGAACATTCTCTTGCAAGAATAAATCTTCTTACACCTAGGCTATAATATTCTTTAATAGCTTCTATATTTGATACGCTTGCTTGTGTGCTTAGATGACAAACCATGTTATTTTCTCTACAAAGCTTAATAACGCAAAGGTCCCAAGCAATAATGGCGTCTATCTTTGCTTCTTTTGCTTTTTTTATAATCGTTTTTATTTTTTCTATTTCGTTATTGTAAATAATTGTGTTTAAGGTAAGATATACTTCAACTTTATTTTCATGTGCAAGAGAAACAACATTTGAAAGTTCATTAATTTCAAAGTTTTTTGTTCTGTCTCTCATATTGGCTCCTTTTACTCCAAGATACACAGCGTCTGCTTTAGCTTTAATAGCAGTAACTAACATTTCCATAGAGCCAACAGGAGCAAGGATTTTTGGTTTTTTATTAATCATAGTTTCTCGTATTTTTACTATATATATATGTATGTTTGATATTAAAAACATTATGTAATATAACATATATATGCAAAAAGTAAAATATTTTTATAATCAGTCATCATATCCAGATACAAAACAATATACTAATAAACAAAAAAAACAAACAAAAAAAATACTTCAAAAAATACTTTATTTAGCAGATATAGATTTGTTATCTCTAAAAAACAAAAGAATCTTGGTTGCTGGATGTGGAACTGGAGAAAAAGTAGATGTTTTGTCTAGAAACAATCTATCAATTGTGGCAATAGATTTTTCAGAAAAACAACTTCAAAAAGCAAAAGCTCTTGTAAAAAACAAAAACGTTTCATTTTTAAAAAAAGATATTGTTAATGATGATTTGTCTAGTCTTGGAGTTTTTGATGTCATTTTATGTTTAGGCGTTTTACATCATACAGAGGCTCCTGAAAAAGGATTTTCTAAACTTTCTGGTCTTTTAAAGAAAGAAGGAATTATATTTGTGGGTCTATATCATAAGTATGCAAGATTAAGATACAGAATAATAAGAAAACTATTAAGACTGTTGGTTTCAAAAAAACAAGAAAATCTAAAAAAATGGATTCAAAAAAATCAAGACCGAAAGTTTTTTCTAAAAGCATCGCTTCCTTGTTTGTTGGATAGATATGTTGTACCTTATGAGTCTTATCATACTTTAAGACAAGTAAAAAAATGGTTTAGAAAAAATAACATTGTGTTTTTAAAAAATACACAAAATGTTTCAGGATTTGAGATGTTAAAGATATTTGAGAAAAAGACTATTTTCTTTGTATCTGGAAAAAAAGAAAAAAATAGATGAAAAACATCTATTTCTTTTTTTTCATGTGATGGTCAACAATTTTTTCTGCATATTTTTTTCCTGCAGAACCAAATGAAATTCCAAACACAATCGCACTTATTAAAAGTACTGTACCAATAACTAGTAGTATTATTCTTTCAATAAGATCTGTAGATACGCCAATTTGGCTAAAAGCTACTTGAAAGAAAATAACTATTAGAGATATTTGTACGACTTTTGAGATTATTTGAGATGTTCTGTTTCCTTTATTGTGAATTTCTCTAGCTACAATTTTTGCAAGAATCACACCAAATGTAAGCACAATTACTGCTAAAATCAGTTTTGGAACCCACATAGCAAATGCGTGTATAAGTGTTGTAAATCCAGCTATCTTGATAAGCTCTGCTGCAGGCACTAAAAATGATATAAAAATTCCCCATTTTATAAGTTGTCCAGCAAGAACAGAAAGCTTAATGTTAAGAACAGTTTTTGATAGATTGTTTTTAAGTATCCATTTGTCAAGTCTTGCTTTTTGTAAAGCATGTTTTATAAGATGACCTATAAAATAAGCAACAATATATCCTATGATAACGACTACAATTGCACCAATAAAGCCTGGAATATGATTTAAGAACGTATGCCAAAGGTTTACAAAAGGATTTATTGTTGCAGATCCTACTTCTGTTAAAATGTCACTCATTTATTCTCCCTCC
>PWLL01000038.1 GCA_003559395.1 Candidatus Iainarchaeum sp.
AAAACAGAAAAACCAGAAACAAAAGAAGAAACTAAAGAAGAAGCAAAAGAAATGAAAACAGAAAAACCAGAAACAAAAGAAGAAACTAAAGAAGAAACAAAAGAAGAAACTAAAGAAGAAACAAAAGAAGAAGCAAAAGAAATGAAAACAGAAAAACCAGAAACAAAAGAAGAAACTAAAGAAGAAACAAAAGAAGAAGCAAAAGAAATGAAAACAGAAAAACCAGAAACAAAAGAAGCACCATCAGAAAACAAAGAAGAGAAAAAGGAATAATTTTGGAGGACTGATATAATATGGCTGAAGAAGGAATTCCTGCAGAGATTGTAAATATTCTTGGAAGAACTGGCTCTAGAGGAGAAGCAACACAAGTACTTTGTAAAATTTTAGATGGTTACGAAAAAGGACGTATAAAAAAAAGAAATGTTAAAGGTTCTGTAAAGATTGGAGACGTATTAATCCTAATGAATCCAGAATCTGAAGCAAGAGATATGAAATAGGTGATCCTTATATGAAATGTACTTTTTGTGGAAAAGAGATTCTAGATGGAACAGGAACAATATATGCAAAAAAAGATGGAACAACATATTATTTTTGTACAAGAAAATGCAAAACAAATATGCTTACTAAAAAATACAGAGCACATAAAACAAAATGGACCAACGAATACCATTTAGAAAAACAAAGACACATGAAAAAGAAAATGCAAAAAAAGTGATGTTTTGTTAAGACAACCAATAATAACAATAATGGGTCATATTGACTCAGGAAAAACAACCTTTTTAGACAAAATCAAAGGAACAAGTATTTGTCAAAAAGAACACGGAAAAATAACACAACATATAGGAGCAACAGAAATAACCTTAGACAACATCAATTGTATCTGTGAAGACATAGTAAATAAATACAAGTTTGATCTAAAGATACCTGGGCTTTTGTTTATAGACACACCAGGCCACAGTGCTTTTGATAATCTAAGAGAAAGAGGTGGAAGTTTAGCTGATCTAGTTGTGTTGGTTGTAGATATTAACAAAGGCTTACAAGCACAAGATATAGAAACTTTAGAAATATTAAAAATGTATAAAGTTCCATTTATTATTGCTGCAAACAAAATAGATCTTATAAACGGATGGTATCAAGAAACACCAAACGTTTCATATAATCTAGAAAAACAAAATAATAAAACTAAAGAAATACTAGACGAAAAAATATACAAAATAGTTGGACAATTATTTGATAAAGGATTTCAATCAGAAAGATTTGATAGAGTAGATGATTTTAAAAAAACAGTTGCAATTGTTCCTACCTCAGCAGAAAAAGAATGGGGACTACCAGATTGTATTTTGTTTCTTGCAGGACTAAGTCAAAAATTTTTAGAAAAAAAATTAGAAGTTGATCAAGAAAAAAAAGCACAAGCAACAGTTTTAGAAGTTTCAGAAATAAAAGGAATTGGTTCTGCAGCAGATATAATCTTATATCAAGGAACCTTAAAGATAAAAGATGATATTTTATTTCCAACAAAAGAAGGTCTAGAAAAAACAAAAGTAAAAGCACTTTTAAAACTAAATATGATGACCGCAGTTGATAAAAAAAAACAAACGTTTGTAAGACAAGAACAAATAACATCAGCATCTGGCTTAAAACTAGTTGCACCAGGAATAAACAAGTGTTTGCCAGGAGGAGTTATTGTCTCTGCAGAAGATATACAAGCTATTGAACATCTTAAAAAAAAATCCTTTAATTGTTTTTCTGAATTGTCAGACCATGGAGCGTTTGTTAAAGCAGACACCTTAGGATCATTAGAAGCCTTAAGAAAACTTCTTGAAAAAAATAACATCTGCATCGCAAGAGCAGACGTAGGAGAAGTTTGTCAAAAAGATATAACTGAAATAAAAATATTACATGACAAAAATAAAAAAGAAGGAGTTTTGTTTTTATTTAACACAAAAATAAATAAAGATTTTGAAGACGAACTAGAAAAACAAAAAATACCTATATTTAAAAACAATATTATATATAAGTTAATAGAAGACTATCAAGAATGGTATACAAAACAAAATAAAAAAGAAAAAGATAAACTTTTATCAGAAATTATTTATCCTTGTGTTTTTAAAGTGTTGCCAGACCATATCTTTAGAAGTAGTAAACCAGCAGTCTTTGGAGTACGAATCTTAGAAGGAAGACTCGTTAATGGATCAAAGATACAAAGAAACAATAAAATAATTGGAGAAGTTGTTGAGATACAAGATTCAGGAAAAAAAATAGATGTTGCAGAAAAAGAACAAGAAGTTGCAGTCTCCATAAAAGGAGCAACTTATCCAAAAGACTTTAAAGAAAAAGAAAAATTGAACGTTTATTTAAATATTGGAAATATAAAAAACTTAGATAAAATAGAAGATGAACTAAGTTCAGAAGAACATGAACTTATAAAAGAAATAAAAATAAATTTAAATAAAGAAGAATAAAATTATAGAGGTGTATTATCTTGAAAATAAATATTTCAGTACCAAAAACAAAAAAAACATATAATATAGAAGTAGACGACAAAGTAAGATTGTCTTTTCTTGGAAAAAAAATAAAAGATAAAGTAGATCTTTCTTTTGTTGATAAAGGACTAGAAGGTGTAATCACTGGAGGTTCAGACAAAGAAGGATTTCCTATGTTGTCATCTTTAGAACACGAAGGTACAAAAAAAGTGTTTATTACTAACGGCGTAGGATTTAAAGCTAAAAGAAAAGGACAAAAAACACGAAAAAGAGTAGCAGGAAAAATAGTCACAGAAAACACACAACAAATAAACATAAAGTTGACAACAGGAGAAGATAAAATACTAGAAGAAAAATATGCAAAAAAAGAAGAAGATAAAAAGAAAGAGGAGTCTAAATAATGTCTAAAAAACTGCAACCCGAAATAAATATTGGAGTCATCGGACACGTTGATCATGGAAAAACATCCTTAACAACGAAACTAACAAACACAAACACAGACAAACATTCAGACGAGATAAAACAAGGAATATCTATCAGACTAGGGTATGCAGATACTTGTTTTTATAAATGTAAAAAATGTTCAGGACTACAAGCATATGGTGTATCAAAGAAATGTATTCTTTGTGAAAGTGATTGTGAAATTATTAAAAAAGTCTCTTTTGTAGACGCACCAGGTCATGAAACACTTATGGCTGTTATGTTGTCTGGAGCAACTTTGTTTAATGGAGCAATATTAGTTATTGCTGCAAACGAACCTTGTCCACAACCAAGAACACAAGAACACTTTTCTGCACTTAAGATGCATGGTATAAAAAATATAGTCGTTGCACAAAATAAAATAGACCTAGTAACAAAAGAACAAGCACAAGAAAACTATAAAAACATAAAAAAATTTTTAAAAGATGAAGGATATGAACACGTTCCAGTAATACCAACCTCAGCACACTTTGATGTGAATATTGATGCTTTAGTTTATGCTTTGTTAGAAACAATAGATACACCAGATTATAAAACAAAAGAACCATTAAAGATGAGAGTTGTTAGATCCTTTGATGTTAATAAACCAGGAATAGACATATCAAAGATAAAAGGAGGCGTTCTAGGAGGAGCAATACTTCAAGGAACACTTAAAAAAAACCAAGAAGTTTATCTTTATCCAGGAATAAAAAAACCAATCAAATTAAAAGTCACATCACTAAGTTCAGGAAAAGACTCTTTTGATGAAGTTAGAGTTGGAGGACTTGTGGCAGTTGGTACAGACATTGATCCTGTATGTATGTTTGGAGACAGAATGGCAGGCCAATTGATTTGTGATGAAAAATCAAAGCCGTTAGTAGGGTCTAGAATGCAAATAAAATATCATAAGATTGAAAGACTATTAGAATCTAATCAAAAACCACTTGCAATATCAGAAAATGTTGTGTTGATAATAGGCACTGCTGCAAATATAGGAACAATTACAAAAATAAAAGGAAATGAAATAGATATAGTACTTAAAAAAGAAGCAGTCTATTATCCAAAAGAAAAAATTGCAATCAGTAGGTTAATAAACAATAGATGGAGACTTTCTGGATATGGCGAAATTAAATAAAGTATTGATTGATACAAACGTATTAATATATATGTATGAAAATAAAAAAGATATATTTGATTTTGCAGAAATAGTAATACCA
This sequence comes from Candidatus Iainarchaeum sp., assembly GCA_003559395.1. Lineage (GTDB taxonomy): Archaea > Iainarchaeota > Iainarchaeia > Iainarchaeales > CSSED10-239 > CSSED10-239. The sequence goes on from PWLL01000038.1 coordinate 4,160, forward strand.
GATGCAAAATTTTATATCTTAGATAAAGTATATCAAGAACTAGAAAAAGTATTTAAAAAAAAACCAATAAAACTAAAAAATATACAAAAATATTTACAAAAACTAGAAAATGTGAAAAAAATACAAGAAATAAAAGTTCCAGAAGATCTTGCAGAAAAAAATAGAACAGTAGATCGTTTGTTAATCTATTATTCAAAAGAATATTTAGTATATACAAACGATAAAGAACTTAAAAAAAAGATTAATGAAAAAAGAAGAAGAGTATTAGTTTTAAGAGAAAAAGGAGTATATTTAAATTAATTTTGAAAAAGAGGTTGTATATATGGGTTATAAAAAATATAATATGGAAGCGATTGTTTGTATCTCTCCAATAAATTTAGAAGGAGAACTAGAAGATATTATCTTTGATCAAATATGTAAAGATTTTGAAGGAATAATAAATAAAGATATTGGACTGATATTGTCGATAACAGATCTTATAGAATATGATGAAGGAGAAATTGTGCCAGGAGATCCAAATGTTTTTTATAAAGTTAAGTTTTCATTAGTTTCATATATGCCTAAGTTACATGAAGTTGTGCCAGGAATAATAACACAAGCAACAGACTTTGGAGCATTTATTAAAATTGGACCATTTGAAGGGTTGTGTCATATATCTCAAATCATGGAAGACTTTAACTCATATAACCCTGAATTGCCTGGATTTGTTGGAAAAGAAAGTAAACAAATGTTAGTTGTAGAAGACCTTGTAACAGCCAGAATTGCAAGCGTTAGTTTAAAATCAAAACTAGTAGATACAAAAATTGGCTTAACAATGAGACAACTTGGACTAGGAAAAGAAGACTGGATTGTTGCTGCAGAAAAAGAAAAAGAGAAAAAAGAAAAAACAGCAAAGAAAAAAGCAACAACTAAAAAAACAAAGACGAAAAAGTGATGTTGTATGAATGTAAGAGCATGTAGAAAATGTCGAAAAATAATTGAAGAAGACAATGTAAAAACAACAGCAGAAAAAAAGAAAAGAAGCGTAATAAAAGAATGCCCTGTTTGTGGGTCATCTTCATTTACAACTTTTTGGAAAGGATATGTTTTGATTATTGATCCAGAAAAATCAGAAGTTGCAAAATCAATGGATGTTAAACTTCCAGGAAGATATGCTTTAAGATTAAGTAGGTAATTATTAAAAAGAGGTAATTGTTATGAATATAGAACTAAAAAAACAAAGAAATGATTTGCTTAAAAGAACAAACGTTTTAGCAAAAGTGTTTGCTGTAAAAACACCAAGTAGAAAAGAAATACTTTCAAAAGTAGCAGCAATGATGGGTACTGAAGAAAAATTAATGGTGATAGATAATATTGAACAAAACTATGGAACACATAGTTCTGTTGCTTATATAAAAGTTTATGATGATTTTAAAACACTAAATGAATTAGAATCAAAATACAAATTAAAAAGAACTGGTTTTGAAGAGAAGAAAGAAGAAGCAAAAGAAGAAGCTAAAGAAGAAGCTAAAGAAGAAGCTAAAGAAGATAAACCAGACGCTAAAGAAGAAACTAAAGAAGAAGCTAAAGAAGACAAACCAGACGCTAAAGAAGAAGTAAAAGAAGAAGCAAAAGAAGTAAAAGAAGAAACTAAAGAAGAAACTAAAGAAGAAGAAAAAAAAGAATAATTTTTATAAAAGATTAGGTGATAAATATGGCTAAAAAGAAAGGCGGAGTTAAAAAAGGAAAAAAAACTCCAACAAAAACAAGAAGAGTAAAAATTAGTAATTTTTATGAAGTAAATGATAATAAAATACAAAGAAAAGGAAAAGATTGCCCAAAATGTGGAACAGGAGTAAAAATGGCAGAACACAAAACAAAAGAACAAAAAACAAAATTCACATGCGGTAAATGCGGTATGAACGTTTGGGAATAAGCTATAGAGGGTGTTTTTTATTTTTCAAATTGATTTATTTCTTTTTTTATTACCAATATTATATATATTAATAATAAATCCACAAATAACAATCAAACAACTATTCATATTACAAGGATTTACAAAAAAAAGTTTTAAAGAAATTTTAAAAAATACCTTAACAATATTTATACTGTTGTTTTTTCTAAGTTTTTTGATTAGTTTTATTTCTAATCTGTTTAACATCTCAGATTTACATCTAGTTACAGATTTTTTCTCGCAAATCCCTTTTTATTTAATAATTTATTTTTTTATAGTTAGAGTTTTCTTAGAAGAATGGTTCTTTAGAGCCTTTTTAGTAAAAAAGATAGGCTGTTTATTTTCAAGTATCTTTTTTGCAATCGTACATGCAGGATATGGATCAATAATAGAGGTTATAGGCGCCTTTGCATTAGGTTTTGTATTAGCTGTATATTATAAAAAAACAAACCATATTTTGCCAGTTTATTTTGCACACCTTATTTATAATTTTTTAGCATTTGTTTTTATTTTATTTTAGAAGATATAACAATTATGCCGATATAACTTTGTTAAGTTTTTTTTCACAAGTTCTGTTTTTAATGCCTTTTTTAAAAGTGTTTTTTATTGTGCACATGGTAATTGTTTTAAATGTGCAAAACGAACCTCTAAAAAGACGCAATATATATAAATCTACACTTCCTATATATTAATAGATAAAAGATGTGCAGAAAGAAAAAGAAAGTAGGAGTTCGAAGAAGTCTTTCTAGGGTTTTTCAGTCTAGGGGGTGTGTATGTGAGGTTTATTAAATGAATTTAGAAAAGACAACGGATAGTTAGAGGGTTTATGCTCAACATGCAAGAATGTACTTTGTTTTGAAACCCTCTATCTTTAAAAATATCTTTTAAATATGTATTCTATTTCTTAGAAAGTTTATAAACTGTTAATAATTGTTTAATATTTATATTATTATTATCTATATTTTCAATAATACCATTAAGATGACCAGCCCCAACAACAACAACCATATTAGAAAAATCTGTTTTTTGAATATTATAAGCCATATATTCATCTCTTTCATCAATAAGTATTTTTTTAATTATTTTATAGTTTTTAGAAAGAAACTTCATAATTTCTTCAATAGACTCTTCATTTAAAGTCCCTTTTTCTACATCTTCTAATAATTTATTAATATCTACGTTATTTTTCTTAGACTTAAACAAACTAACAAAAAACATTTTAAATATTCCAAAAAAACCAATATTTTTAAATAATTTTTTTAAAGTAATATTTATGTTTCTATCTAATAACAAAACCTTTGCATTAACTTCTTTAGCAGATCTAACAGCCATCAACATTTCTTCACCAGGCGTTGTTTTAAATTTTTTGCCTATTCTTTTTTGATATTTAGAAAGAAAATAAACAATGATATTAAAAATAACATCTTTATTTTTAAGTGCATCTTTAAAAGTAATTTCTTTTTTAGATTTATCTAAAAGACCATGAAGTCTATTTCTATCAAGTTCTACACCAACAACATCTGGTTGTTCTCTTAAGATAGTTTCTTTTACTTCCTCTGCACTTTTTTTAGAAACATGTGCAGTTCCAACCAAAGTAATTTTTTTATCTTCAGAGAGATTTATTGTTTTAATCATAAATTTTCTTTTTTTCTGTTTTAAATATTGTTTTTTTGTACTTGTGCTTTAAAAAAAATTATATTCCAAAAAAAATACATTTAAATATGTTAACTATAATAAATATAATATAAATAGAAGTTTTAAAAAGATGTGTTATTTTATGTTCAAAAAAGGATTTATAGTATTATTGTTTATATTGTTTTTAAGTAGTTTTGTGTTTGCATATGAAATTACGGACATAAATATAATTAAATCATATACAAACGACGAAACAATTCCTTATAATGTAGAAATTTCAACAACAGGAGCAGATCCTACAGAAATATCTATTTCCTTAAACTCCAATAAACAACCAAGTGCAATTGATTTTAATGCAACTAGAGTTTCGGAAGGAAATTATGAAGCCTCTTTTTATATAGATTTTACGTCAGAAACCAGTGGTTTACAAAATGGTTGGCCAAAGATAATTGTAAATGAATATGATGGGGTCGTTGTTTCTGGAGGTATTGAATCTGATGAACTTGTTGTTGATAAGATAAAACCAACTATAGGTACTTTTACTTTAGATGCACAAGGAAACAATGTTGGTAATTTTTATCAAGGAAATGTACACGCTCTTCCTTCTGGTTATTCTGATGAACATACATATATTGAAAAGTTTGTTGCATATATTGTGCCGATTTTGGACATAGATGATTTTAAAACAAAATATATAAAAAAAGTTGATGATACTAATATTTCGCCAATAGATTTAAATATTTCAACAAATGTAAATGATGGGAATTATTTTGTTGTAGTCGATGCAAAAGATATTGCAGGAAATTATGGTGTTGAATCAGATGTTAAAAATAAAAAAGAAATATTATATTTAGATAATACTGCGCCAGAGATAACAAGTTTTAATTTGAACAACCAACTTGAACATGAAGAAACCTATTATGTTGGTTCTTCTAATTTTTTAATTGGCATTGGTATTGAAGATAATGGAGTTGGATTAAATGAAACAGAACCACATACACAGATAACTGTAAGAGATCCAAATGATATGTTATATAATCAATATAGAGATTATAATAGTACATTTGGTGGATTTTATGTGCCAATAGATCAAGAATTTAATAGTGGAACATATACTATAAACCTGAAAGCTTTAGATTTATTAGAAAATATTTTAGATGTTAATTTTAATATAACTATAGATAGTGTATCACCAGACAAAAACACTTTTACAATCTCAGAAATAGAAATAGATAACGACAGAGACGTCACAATAACCTGGACAGACGCAGAAGACGATCTCTCAGGCATAAGCCATTATGAAATCTACAGAAGCACATCAAGTTTTTCAGAAATAACAACACAAACAAAACTAGGAGAAACAACAGACACAGAATATACAGACACTTCTTCAAAATCCATTAACACAAGATATTATTACGGAGTTGTTGCTGTTGATAATGCAGGAAACAAAAGTGAACCAAATGTAGAAAATATACACACAGGTCCAAACATATCCATAACAATAGAAGACGGAGATAGATATACAAACAAAACTCACCCAACTCTAGAACTAGAATACTCCTCAGACGTAAATGCTCTAAGATTCAGTTGTAATGGAACAAACTGGTCTTCACAAGTTGAAGTTTCTGGAACAACACACACATATAATAATTTTAATATGACCTCTGGAAATGGATGTGATTCAGAAGAAGAACAAAAAACAATATATGTCCTAGCAATAAGTGAAACCAACTATCCAGATAGAACCTCAGTTGCAACAGATACAATCACATATGATAAAACAGCACCAACAAGACCAACAAACGTAGAAGTTACAGAAACAGAAGGAAAAGTAAGACTTGACTGGACA
>PWLL01000066.1 GCA_003559395.1 Candidatus Iainarchaeum sp.
GTGTGCTATTGTCTTTACGGAGATTTCCCTAACAGAGCAAACAGAAAAATAAATCTCTTAGAAGCCATAATGTTTAAACCAGTAAAAAAAGAAACAGCAAAACTTATTTTAGAACTAGAAAAACAAAACAATCATTACAGAATAGAAAGAGAAATACAAAAAAACAAAATAAACACAGCCAAGCTATATAAAAACAATCAACTAATAGCAGGACCAAAACAAAAAGAAGTAACTCAAAAGGTTTCAGAGATATTAGGCTTAGACTATTCTTTATTTGTTACAATCGTTTACTCAGAACAAAACGAACTAGACTATTTTTTAAAAATACCACCTAACAAAAGAAAAGAAAAATTTGATGAGCTTTTTGGAATCTCAGAATTGTCTTTTATAAAAGATAACGCTAATGAAATTTCTAAAGAACTTATAAAAGACCAAAATACACAAGAAGCAATACTAAAACAAATTGTTTCACAGCTTTCTTCAATAGATATTAATAAACTTAAAAAAGAACAACTAGAAGAACAGCAAAAAATACAAAAACTTTTAGAAGAAAAAGAAAAACAAAGCTTTCAGAAAACAACACTTTTTGAAACTTTAAAACAATTAAAAGAAAAAAAACAAAAACATGAACACTATGGCGCAGAAATAAACATTTGTGAGTTTAAGATAGAAGAAATAAAAAAAGATCTTAAAAAACTAGAAGAAAAACATAATGACTATTTTTTAAAAAAAGCACAAGAACTTCTAGACGAAAAACAAAACACACAAACTAAAAAAAAAAAACTAAAAGAACTTTTAGAAGAAAAACAAAAACTCTCTTTAAAGATAAATAGTTTTAATAAAAATATAGAATATATAGAAAAACAAATACAAGAAAAAGAAACACAAGAAACACCAAAAGAAATTTCTGAAAAAATAGAAGTTTTAGAAAAAGAAATATCTTTACAAACTAAACAACTAGAACAAAAACAAGAAGAAAATAAAAAAAAAGAACTAGAACAGAAAAATCTAGAAAATACACATAAATTTTATGTTTCTGAAAAAGAAAAACAAGACCAAAAGATAACCCTTCTAGAACAAAAAAAACATAAAATAACACTTGCAGAAACACAACTAAAAAAAGAACTAGAACTCTTAAAAGAAGAACATAAACAACAACAAGAAAAACAAATTAATCTAAAAACACAAAACAAAGATCTAGAAAAAGCAATAAACGCACTAGAAAAAGATATTTTTAAATGCCCTGTGTGTGATTCTTCTTTATCTCAAGAAGAAAGAAGAAAGAAACTAGAAGAAAAACAAGAAAAATTAGCTTTAAACATAAAAGAATTAGAACAAACAAATGATCTTTTAAAAGAAATTTTAGAAAAACAAAAAAAAACAGAAATACAAGAAAAAAATTTAGAAGAAAATAAACTTCTAGAAAAACAAATACAAGAACATGACGAACAAAAACAAATATATTTAGAAAAAATAAATCACCTAGAAAAAGAATTACTAAAAAAAACACCAATAATAGATATAAAACAAGAAAAACAAAAACTAGAAGATGCAAAAAAAAACTTAGATGTTTTTTATAAACAAAAACAAACTTATGAAAATATTTTAAAACTTAAAAAAGATCTAAAACAAATCTTTTCAGAAAAAAAAGATTTAGAGAAAATGTTTGAAGATATAAAGATAACAGATAAAGATCTTGAAGAAATAGAACAAATAGAAAAACAAATAACTCTTGCAGAAGAACATCTTTATAAAAAAAAAGAACAACAAGAATATTTAGAAAAATATAATCTATACAAACACGAAAAAGAAAAAATAAACTATAAAGAAGAAGAATATTTAAAAATTAGCTCAGAAGAAAGAAATTTAGAAAATAATCTTAAAAATCTAGAAGAAAAAACAAATCTTTTTTCTAAAAACATAAAAGATAGACAAGAAAGAATAGATCACTACAACAAACAAAAAGAAGAAGAACAAATAAAAAAACAAGTCTATGATAAAATATTATTAAGAAAAAAAAGTGTTTCTGATTTTATGGTATCTATAGAACATACAAAAGAACAACTAAGAAAAGAAATTATCTCAGAAATAAATCAAGCTTTAGATATTATATGGCCAAAAGTATATCCATATAAAGACTATCTTTCAGCAAGACTTTCTTCAAAAAATGACTATATCTTAGAAGTTTTGACAACAGAAAAAGAATGGTTGAGAGTTGAAGGTTTTTTAAGTGGTGGAGAAAGAGCTTGTGCTGCATTAAGTATAAGGATTGCTATTGCTTTGATTTTAACAAAATCATTAGGGTTGTTGATATTAGACGAACCCACTCACAATTTAGATGTAGAAACAATTACTGCACTTTCTCAAGTTTTAGATAATCAATTACCTTCTTTAGTAGACCAAATATTTGTAATCACTCATGATCAAAAGCTATTAGACATAACAACTTCTAAAAAGTTTTTATTAGACAGAGATAAAGAAATTGATGGTGTTTCTTCTGTTGTAGAATATTAGTATTTTTAAGAAGTTGTTAAATTAATTATCTCTTTTGTGTTTAATACTTTTATTTTGGTTTTTTAAGGCTTTATCATTTGACCAGATGTGTGTATTAGTTCTTAGCGCTAATGCAAAATAGCAAACATCATTTTCATCAGGACAAATTTCTTTTGCTTGTTTTAAATATTTTTGATAGTTTTTTAATGGAATCATTTCTATATGTTTAAATAAAATTGTAATTAGTATTTCTATTTCTTCTAAAGACAGTCCTGATTTTTTACAAATTTCTTTTTTGTATTTATTTATTTCTAACAATAAAAAATCTGGGGTTATAAGTAAAAATTTATTATTAATAATTATTTTGGCTGTGTTATTTTTTTGTTTGATTAGTGCAGATATAATAATATTTGCATCTATTATAAACTTCATAAACTTTCTTGTTTAGTTTTTTTAGTTATTCCTTTATTAATCTTTTTAGAAATTTCTATTGCATCTTTTTCTGTTAGTTTTGATTTTTTTATAATTGAATTAAATAATTTTAATTCGTACATTTTTTCTGTGATTGCTTTTCTTGCAATTTCTGACCAGTTTATTTCTTTATGTTCTTTCATTTCTTCTTTAATATCTTGAGATATAGATAAAGTTATTGTTGGCATTTTATCACCTTTTTTTTATTGTTTATAATATATTTAATACACTTAATATATTTATCACGCATAATATATTTAATACGCGTAAAATATATAAATGTATCTATAACATAGATTATTCTTCTGTTGTAGAATATTAGACTTATATTAAGTTTAAAAGATATAAAGGCAATACATGATCCTTTTCTTTAGAACACTGTTTTTTAAAAATAAAGATATATTTATATATTGTTTAAAATTTTGACTTAAATGTCCCTTTTTTAGTCATTTTTTTGCACAAAACCTCTTTTTCTTTTTCTTTTAATTGCCTTTTTAAGTGTTTTCTTAAGTTTTTTGTTGTAATTGCTAATCACAACTTTTGCTTGTTTTTTTAAAAAACCAAACCAAATTAAAAGGTTATTGTACAATATATTATATATGACCCCTTTTGATCAAAATACAATCAGAAACATATACTATACAAAGAACCTTATTAAAGACTATTACAAAGCAAAAGACGTTTCTACAGCAATAGATATTTCAAAAAGAGAATTTGGAATAGGAACATATGGTAAAAAAATAAGCCAAAGACATCTTACTTTTGAAAATAAAGACCAATTTAATGATTATTTAAGAAAACAAACCCCTTTCTTTGTTTCATACTCAGTAGCCTATTATAAATTTCCAGAAAAAAGACCAATGGAAAATAAAGAAATATATGGCTCAGATCTTATATATGAGTTTGATTCAGATGACTTTGATCTTCCTTGTCATAACACGCATAATATCTGGCATTGTAAAGAATGTAACCTCTCAGGCGTAGGTAATAACAAAACCTGCCCAGAATGTGAAAAACCAACCAAGATAGACGAATGGACTTGTGATCACTGCCTTAACAAAGCTAAAAAAGAAACAATAAGACTTGTTGATTTTCTAGAAAATGAACTTAATCTTGATCCAAATTCTTTTGTGATTAGTTTTTCAGGATCAAAAGGATATCATATACGAGTAACAGACAAAAATGTTCTTCCATTATCTAAATCAGCAAAAATACAACTTACATCATATGTTTCTGCAGAAGATCTTAAGCTTAAAGAGCTTGGGTTTGTATACGAAAACAAACAATGGTATTGCTCATCTCCAAAACAAGCCTATGGTTGGGCAAAAAAGATACTTTCTTATATTCAAGAGATCATTAATAGTTATACAACAGAACAATTACAAGAAACCTTCAATATAGGAAAAAAGAAAGCAAGGGTTATTTTTGAAAATAAAGAAGTTATTTTAAACAATTTGTACCATAATTTCTTATGGAGTCAATTTGTTGGGGCTTCTAATTTTTGGAAAGCTTTTTTAGAAAAAGCAATAAGTGATTTAAGATTTGAAATTGATGTACAATCATCTGTTGATGTTTATAAGATAATGAGAGTGCCAGATACGATTCATGGTGGTACTGGATTTTTGTCTACGTACATAAAAACAATAGAAGAACTAAAAGAATATGATCCTTTTAAAGATCCTGTTGTTTTAGGAGAAAAAAAATATAAAAAAATAAAAATAATAAAACAAACTCCAAAATTTAGAATAAAAGAAGAAACGTACGGGCCATATATGCCCAATGAAGAAATAGAACTTTTAGAAGACGTTTGTGTTTTTTTAATATTAAAAGGTGTTGCAATATGAGTGAGAATTACGAACTTGATTTTGATGAACTAAGAAAAATATACAGACATGAGAAAAACTCAGCAAGATTGTATAATCTAGATCCAGAGTTTTATAAAGCACTTAAAAAATTTATAACCCAAGAAAAGAAAAAATATCTAGAAGCACTAGAAACAATGTCGCAAGTAGATCTTAAAAAATTTGAGAACTTAAAAAAAATGGTTATGAAAGTAAGAGAGCTTAGACTTAAAAAATGTTTAAACCTTTGTTTAATTTATGGAAGAACTAACGAAGTAAAAGAAGAATACCTTATAGACTTTGAAACAGATTTTGTAAACGGAGTTTTAAAACTTATGGAAAAACAAGTTGAATATACAAATAACTTGTTTGGTATAAAGAAAAAGAAAAAAGATGTAGCATCTAATCTTATTAAAACAAAAGTTCTTCAAAGTATTCCAGCTTTTATTGGAACAGATATGAAAGAATATGGACCTTTTGAAGAAAACGATGTTTGTGAGATTCCAGAAGAAGTATACAATATACTTGTAAGTAAAAATATAGTTGAAGAAATAGAATGATTGGTGATAAAACATGGTAGAATATCCAAAAGCAAATGAAATAATAATATGTAAAGTTAAAAAAATAACAAACTATGGAGTTTTTGTAGAACTTATAGAATATGATAATGTTGAAGGATTTATTCATATTTCGCAAGTATCTTCAACATGGATCAAAAATATTCATAACCATGTTAAACAAAACCAAATAAGAGCAGCAAGAGTGTTATCAATAAATACACAAAAAAACCAAATTGATTTGTCCTTTAATAGAATCTCATCAGCAGATGAAAAAAGAAAAATATCTGAATTTCGTTTGTTTAAAAGAGCACAAAGTGTGTTAGCAAGTGTGGCTAAACAAATGAATCTAGAATACGATGATGTTTGGGAAAAAATTGCTGAACCTTTATTAGATAAAGAAAATGATCTTTATACAGGGTTTGTTAATCTTTTAAAATACGGACCTGAAAAATATCCAACAATAGATAAAAAAATATTGCCAAGTGTTATAGAGATTCTTGAAAAAAACATAACTATTAAAGACAAAATTGTATCAGGTGTTGTAAAGATTACTTGTTTTAAAGAAGATGGTGTGAAAACAATAAGAGAAAACGCAACAAACATTCTAAAAAAACACGAAAAAGCAAATATGATATATGTTGGGCCTGGAAAATATAGTTTGAAAGTTTCTGGAATTGATTATAAAACCACTTCTAAAGAATTTAATGAAATTACAAAAGACTTAGAAAAAAATCTAAAAGAATGTGAAATAAGCGTAATAGAAGATGAGAAAAAATAAATGAATGGTGAAAAAATGACTACAAAAATAAAAACAATAAAATCTCAAAAATTAAAAGACCCTGTCTTGTTTGTAGGCTTGCCTGGAATTGGACTTGTTGGTAAAATTGCAATAGATTATCTTTTAAATGAGATGAAATCTAAAACAAAACTTTATGCAAAAGTGATCTCTGATTCTTTTCCACCTGCAGTGCATACTAAAAACGGAGTGTTAGATTTAATTTCTGATGAAATTTATTTGTATAGATCCAAGAAAAGAGACTATCTTTTTTTAGTAGGACCAGTACAACCAAGCTTGATGATGCCAATAAACGCAAAACAACACTATGAGTTTTCAGAAACTATTGCATCTTTTGTAAAAAAACAAGGAGTAAAAGAAATATACACTTTTGCAGGAATAAATGTTGGAGAAAAAAGACTCAAAACAAATCCGTCAGTTATAGGAGTTGCAAGTGATAAAAAAACTAAAGATAAAATAAAAAAGAAAAAAATAAATAATCTTGTTTTTGATAAATCAGATAGAGATGCTTTAATATCAGGTGTTGCAGGACTTTTGATTGGTGTTGGTTATGACACTTATAAAATCCCTGGTTGTTGTTTTATGGGAGAAACTGATCAAAAATTAGTTTTAGGAGATCAAGGTTCTGCAAAAAACATCTTACAAGTCATTTCTAAACTTGTAGATTTTAAGTTTGATCTTAAGAAAATAGATAAAGAAGCTAAAAAAATAGAACATTCTTTTTCAGAAATGTCTAACAAAATAAAAGATATAGAACAAAAAAAAGAAACACCAGTAAGATATATAAGATAAAAAGGTGAGACCTTGTTTAAGAAAAAAAGAGAAAATACACTTGAAAAACCATTATCACAATCATCAATAAAACAAGTATATCTTGATATACAAGATGGACAAAAAACACTTTTAGGAGAAGATCAACTAGGTTTGATTTATCTTGGAAAAGCAGTTTTTAAAAATCAAGATCGAATGCCTGTTTCTATAAAGATATATCACATACCTTTAGAAAAAGATGTTGTAAAAGAATATTTAGACGCAATCTTAATACTAAAAGAACTTAAGAAAAAAAAAGATATTTTATTTAACACCAACTCAAAAAACGTTTTTTTAAAACTTAATTTCCTAAAAACTCAAACAGAAAGACATATAGAAGGAGAATGGGTGTATGTGTCTTATTATCATGAGAAAAAAAACTTTGAATATCATCCAGATCTTAAAAAAATAAAAATTCCTTTTGAAGAAAAAAAAGAAGAACTAGTGTGGATATTTACTAAGTTTTTAGAAAATAGAATCTATCCTACTAACCAATTGATTTTAGAGTTTTTAAACATAGATACAAAAAAAAACATAAACTTAGATAAAATTGTAAAAGAAAGAGACCAACTAAAAAATCCAGAGATACAATTTGATTTGTTGATGATGAAACTAAAATGGCTTGCAAGAGAAATTTCTAGAAATAAAAAAAACATGTACGATTGTGATCTTTATGAGTTGTGTGATGTTGTAAATAAATATAGTAGTTTTAGAAAAATAAAAAACAAAATAAACGAATATAAAAAGAAAATAAGGTTTGAAAAAGCATGATGAATCTAAAAGATATAGGCACAATCATTTCTACGATAGATGGACCATCTACAACAAAGATTTCTTTTGTGTGTACAAGTAAGGTTGTACATAAAGGAAGCTATGTTCAAATCAACTATTCACAAGGAAGCTTAATAGGCGTCGTAACAGACGTAATCAAAAGAAATAGATATTTTGAAAACCCAGACTCAGTAAAAGAATTTGAAATTTCACAAGAAGATATTTCAAAAGTTTTGCCAAGTGAAGAATGGGAGTTTTTAGAAAGTGTTGTAAAACCTTTGGGAGTTTGTTTAGAAAAAAGAATTTCTAAAATCACTGTCCCTCCATCACCAGGAGCAAAAGTATATCTTGCTGATGAAAAACTTTTGTCTAGATTTTTAAAATTTGCAGAAAACGGCTTGTTTTTAGGAAATATAGATAACCCTTCTACAAAAGTAAAATTTGATCTTGATAAATTGTTTCAAAAACACTTAGCGATTCTTGCACAATCAGGTGCTGGGAAAAGTTATTTGACATCTGTTATTTTAGAAGAACTTTTAGACAGAAAAAAAGAAGATGGCAGACTTGCAGTTGTTCTTTTTGATACGCATGGAGAATATTATAGCTTTGCAGACCCTACAACAAATAAAGAACATACAGACTATTCATCAAAAACAACATATATAAACTCAAAAGATATAAAAATTGGATGTACTGGTTTACAATCTTCTTTTTTTTATTCAATTTTGCCAAATCTTTCACATGCACAAAAAAGAGAATTGTCCTTAATTATTGAAGATCTTAAAAAAGAAACCAAAACAGGAGCAGGACCATTTGATCTAAGAGCTATTATTAATAAAACAAAAATTTTAAATGTTTCAGAAAAAGTAAAAAATATACTTATTAACGAACTATATTCTTTAGAATCAATGAGGTTGTTTGGAAAAACAGACTCTCCATCTATCTATGATATAGTAAATCCTGGAAAATTAACCTTAGTTGATTTTTCAAAAGAAACTAATCAAAAAAGAAAACAAACCATTCTTTATTATTTTGCACATAAGCTTTTTTATGGAAGAGTCAATAACGATAATGTGCCTCCGTGTCTTATGATAATAGAAGAAGCACATCAGTATGCTCCAGAAACAACAACTAAAGAAAACGCACTATCTAAAAACCTATTAGAAAGAATTGCACGAGAAGGACGAAAGTTTGGTTGTTGTATTTGTTTGATTTCTCAAAGACCTGTTAGATTGTCATCAACCATCTTATCACAAGCAAACACCCACATTATGTTAAGAGTAACCAATCCTCACGATCTTAAACATATAGGACAATCAAGTGAAGGGCTAGATCAAAGATCAATTGATATGATCTCTTCTTTAAAAGTAGGAGAAGCAATTGTTGTTGGAGAAGCCAGCAGTTTTCCTGTGTTTTTTAGTGTTAGACAGAAAAAGTCCAAAGACTCACATCTTGCTAACGACCTATCTTCTTTATCTAAGAACTATGAGCTTAATAAAGAACTACAAGACAAAGATATAGAAAGTTTTATGTGATATTTTTATAAGAAACCTAAATAATACTATAGAAAAATATATAAATCCTTTCGCTACTTTTAAAATAAAAGTACGTTTATAAACTAAACTATGTCTAAGAATATTGGTAATAATATAATAAAAGATTTTTAATAAATCTTTTAGAAAAGGTGATATATATGAAAAATATAATGAAAGACTTTGATGAAGACTTTGAAGAATATGAAGAAGA
>PWLL01000083.1 GCA_003559395.1 Candidatus Iainarchaeum sp.
AATTAAGATTTAGTTTATTCATTTATTTCACCTACAATATAAGATTTATTTTTAAAAAAAATATATTTTTATAAACGTCTTCTATAATAATAACTATAATAACATATATAAACATATTTTTCTCTCTAAAAAACAAAATAAACTATTCTTTTATTCCAAACTTCAACTTTATCTTTTTTAATTTCTAAAAAAAACTTTCTTAAAAAAAACCCTAAACAACTTCTTAAAAAAAATAATTACCTTTAAATACAGTTTGTTACATATATATCTGTATGAGCCTCAAGATAAACTATCTTGGACACAATTCGTTTATACTAAACATAAATAAAAAAAACATTCTCACGGATCCTTTCTTTGTAAAAAAAACACATAAAAAAAGACTAGTCCCTTGTTCAAACAAAGTAAATGATTTACCAAAAATTGATACCATATTAATTAGCCACGAACATTTTGATAGCTTTGATATAAAAAACACAAACTACCTTGTTAAAGAACACAATCCAAAAGTAATTGCTCATCAAAGCGTTCTAAACAAAATAGATAGCTCTTTTATAAACAATGTGCCAATTCAAGAATATGAAACCAAAACAATAAACGATATTTGTTTTCATGCACACCCTGCTCATCACCCAACTTCTTTCTATCCTCTAAGCTACAAAATAACTTACAAAAACAAAAGCATATATTTTGCAGGAGACACTTTTCTTACAAGAGACCACGACAACTTATTTTCTGATGTTATGTTGTTGCCAATCGGTGGAAACAAAACCTTAGATCTAGTTTCTAGTTTAAAGATTGTTAAAAAATCAAAACCAAAAGTAGTAATTCCTATGCACTACAACACTTTTGAAGATATCAAAGAAAATCCAGAAAAACTAAAACACAGATTAGACAAAGACAGATACAAAACCAACCCAGTTATCTTAGATCCTGGAAGAAAATATAATGTTAGATAAAACATTCAAAACAATAAACTTCTTCTTTAGGAATTTGTGTTTTTTTAAAATATTTTTTTGCTTCTTTTTCTACATCTTTTATTTCTTTATATCTTGAAGAAATGTGCGTAATAAAAAAGGTTTTAGGTCTTATTTGTTTTGCAAGCTCTGTTGCTTGTTTTGTTGTAAGATGCATAAATTTTTTTGCGTTTTCTTTGTGTTTTTCTAAAAAAGTGGATTCACAAACAAGAACGTCTAGATCTTCTAGCTTTTTAGGAATTTTTTTTAAGGGTGCTGTATCTAAAACATAAGCAAACTTAAACCCTTTTTTTTTGTATCTTTTATCTATCACTTGTTCTGGTTTTATTTTTTTATTATCAACAAACACGTTTTTATTTTCTTGCAATCTAGAAAATAAAGGTCCTTCTGGAACTCCTAAAGAAAGTGCTTTTTTTTTATCAAATCTTCCAATCTTGTCTTTTATCTTAAAAACAAACCCATAAGCATCTATACTATGATTAAGTTTTATAGCAGAAACTTCAAGATCAGCAAAACAAAAACTTAAATTTGAATCAACTTCTATGATCGATAGCTTAAACGGAAGATCATAGATTGTTAGCTTTAATATTTCTCTTAGTTTCTTTGCGTAGTTTTTTGCAATAAATATATGTAGCTCATCTTCTTTTTGGTTCATCTTCATAGTTGACAATAAACCAAACAATCCAAAAAAGTGGTCTCCATGAAAATGAGTAATAAATATTCCTTTTATCTTAGTAATGCTTATTTTCTTCTTCATCAACTGTTGTTGAACATTTTCAGGACAATCAAGAAGATAGTTTTTTCCATCATAGTTTATTGCTAAGGAGGATAGATTTCGATTTTTGGTTGGTGTACTTCCACAATTTCCTAAAAAATAAAATTTTATGTTATTTGACATAAATATACTTTATAGACAAACATATTTTAATGTTTTCTAGACTATATATTATTTGTAAAATAGATTATTTTGCTTATTTATATAAAATTATAAAAAAAAGTGGTATACATGGTTAAAGAAATAAAAGATATAGACTATAAAGATACAAGAGAAATCTTAGTTCCTAAAAAAACAATCGATCAAGTAATAGGACAAGACAACTCTATAAAGCTTATTAAAAAAGTAGCAATTCAGAAAAGGCATGTTATGCTTGTTGGAGAACCAGGTACAGGAAAGTCAATGATTGCAGCTGCTCTTGCTAATGCTCTTCCAGTCTCTCAACTTAAAGACATGTTATGTTATCCAAACAATAACGATTCACACAACCCAATAATAAAAGAAGTCAAAGCAGGAGAAGGAAAAAACATAGTAGAAGAATCAAATATATTGGCTGCAAAAGCAATGGGTGCAGGAAAGATATTTAGCTTTCTTTTACCTATGTTATGGTTGTTGTTAGCAATTGTTCTTTGGAGAATAAACTATATTTCTGATACTGTGTTTGGTGCCATGTTAATTGTTTCTGGATTTATTATGATTTCTGCTGCTTTAAGTTTTCAAATGATGCAAAAAAAGAAAGTACATACACCAAAAATATTAATTGATAACTCTAATAAAAAAAATGCACCTTTTGAAGATGCAACAGGCGCAAGAGCAGGAGCCTTGTTAGGAGATGTTCTTCACGATCCTCTTCAGTCAGGTGGTTTAGGCACTCCTCCTCATGCAAGAGTTATTCCTGGAATGATACACAAAGCAAACAATGGTGTTATTTTTATTGATGAGATTGCAACTCTTTCTTCAAAGTCTCAACAAGAACTACTAACCATCTTACAAGAAAAAAAATACAGTATAACTGGTCAAAGCGAACTTTCTTCTGGAGCAATGGTAAGAACCACAAGAGCGCCTTGTGATTTTATTCTTGTTGCTGCTGGAAACTATAAAGATCTAGAACATGTACATCCTGCAATAAGGTCAAGGATAAGAGGTGCAGGATATGAATGTTATATGAACGTTGATATGCCTGATAATGTAGAAAACAGAAACAAACTTGTACAATTTGTTGCTCAAGAGATTTTAAAAGATAAAAAAATTCCTCATTTTAAAAAAGAAGCAGTTGATGAAATAATCTTTGAGGCAAAAACCATGTCAACTAAGAAAAACTCATTAACTCTAAAGCTTAGAGAGCTTGGTGGTCTTGTAAGGGCTGCTGGTGATCTTGCTAAAGAAAGAAATAATAGTTTGGTTACAAGAAAAGACGTGATTGATGCAAAAAGTAACTCTAAGACTCTTGAAGAACAAATGGTTTCTAAGATGATGGTTATTAAGAAAGACTATGACATATATAAAACATCTGGAGCAGTTATTGGAAGAGTTAACGGTCTTGCAGTTATTAATGAAACAGCTGGTTTATTGTTACCAATCGAGTGTGAGATAACTCCTTCTCAATCAAAATCTTCAGGAAAAACGATCGCAACTGGTCAACTAGGTAAGATTGCTAAAGAATCTGTTGAGAATGTTTCTGCAATTTTTAAAAAACTTACAGGCAAAGAAATAACCAACTATGACATCCATGTTCAGTTTTTACAAAGTCACGGTGTTGAAGGCGATTCTGCTTCAATTTCTATTGCTACTGCAGTAATTTCTGTTTTTGAAAAGTTAGCTGTTAAACAGTCTGTAGCAATGACTGGTTCTTTATCTGTTAGAGGTGAAGTGCTTCCTGTTGGTGGTGTTACTGCAAAAGTAAATGCTGCTGCAAAAGCAAACATAAAGCAAGTAATTATTCCATATTCTAACAAAGAGGATTTAGTTTTGTCTAAGGAAGTTTTAAAGAAAATAGAGATAATTCCTGTAAAAACAATATGGGACATTATTGACATTGTTTTTAAAGAGTCTAATAAAAAACAAGAACTACTTAAGAAAATTAAAAAGCTTAAGTAGTTTTTAAATTTATTTTAACTATGTTAAAAAATCACAACAACATACTACTTAAATAAAACTTAATATTAACATTCTCGTCCATAGAATAATCAACATACAACGGAGCATCTTCTGAAAACTTAATTTCTAGCTCAACGTCATTATCTATAGCCTTTGTTATGTTTTTTAAAAATGATAGAGAATATTTTGCAGAAAAGTTTTTACTTGCTTTTTTTAGAGTTTGAACTTTAGTTTTTATTTTTCCTCTTTCTCCAAAAGCTTCAATAATAAACTTATTATCTTCTATCTTAAACACAACTGTTGTTGCAACAAGATCAACATCTTTAATAATTTCTTTTAAAAGACCTGCTTTTACTTTAAAAGAAGCATCATATTTTATTTCTGGCAGATTTATTTCTTGTTCTGACAAATCAATATATGGTAGATTAAAGTTTCTTTGTATATTTCCTTTCAAAGTTATATCTAGATGTAAGGGTTTAAGATCTAGGACTAGTTGATCTTTTTCAAAAGCTCTTGAGATCATTTGTTTTAGTTCTAGTATATTTATTCCAAACATATTTGGTTCAATAACATAGCTATCAAATCCTTTTTTTTTAAATGAAAAGTCAATTAATATTATTTGGGATTTATCTACTGCTTTTATGAAGATTCCTTCTTCTTTAAATCTAACGTTTGTTTCTTGTATCAACGGCGCAATTGTTTCAAGACTTTTTCTAAATAAAGACGTGTTTTTAGTTTTAATCATATTTTTTCACATTAATAAAATATTTATATATATATAATACCCAAATAGTTTTTAAATCTATTATTAATTTTATAAATTTCTGTTTTTTAAAAATTACAAGGAAAAAGAAACATTTTATTAATGTTTTTTAACTACTATATATTTATGAAAGATTTTTTTAACAAACATACTCCAAAAACACTAGAGGAAGTTGTGAGCAACAAAAGAGCTGTTCTGGAAATGAAAGCATGGGCAAGAAACTATAAAAACAATCCTTTATTTATCTCTGGTCCTCCTGGTGTAGGAAAAACCCTTTGTGCAAACCTTCTTGCAAAGGAGATGGGTTGGGAAACAGTAGATACTGATGCCACAGATGTAAGAAACAAAGATTCTATTCAAAATATAATGGCTGTTGCATCAACAACAAATAATCTTTTTGGAAAAACAAGATTGTTGCTGATGGATGAAGTAGATGCTGTGATTGATAAGAGAGGGCAAGGAAAAGATAGTGGCTTCTTTAAAGAGTTTACAAAAATAATCTCAAAAGCAACACAACCAATAATATTTATAGCAAACGACCCTTATAAAAACAAAAAAGCAAGACCCATCTATGAAAAGTCAACAAAAATAAAATTTGATAAACCAAACAAATTATCTATCCAAAAGTTTGTAAAAACTATTTGTGATCAAGAAAATATTGAATATGATGTTGTTTCTATAAAAGAACTTGTTGAAAATGCAGGAAACGATATAAGAGCAACTTTAAATGACCTATACACTCTTTCTTTAAACAAAAAAATAACTTTAGAAGATATAGAAGGCATAGGCGATAGAAGAAAAGATGAAGATGTCTTTAAGGCTTTATCTAAGATATATCACACAAAAGACATCTATGAAACCAAAAACATACTACGAGAAACAAGTCTTGATTATGATTCTTTATTCTTATGGCATGAAGAAAACATTCCTAGACAATATAAAAACCTAAACAATCTTAATGAGGCTCTTGACAACCTAAGCAAAGCAGATATGTATTATGGAAGAATAAGAGGGAATAGATGGAATCTTCTAAAATATGTGATTGATTATCTTACAATTGGTGTTGGGTTTTCTAAAAAGGAAAGAGAGTTTGGTGGATATCAGCCTTTACAATTTCCTATAGTTTTAAGAAAACTTACAACAAAAGAAAGATATTTACAAAAAAGCATTACTCAAAAACTAACCAAATATATAAAGTGTTCTAAAAAAAAAATACAAGCAGATTTTTTACCAATAATAAAAACACTTATAAAACATGAAAAATATATTCCTGTTTTTGTTCTAAAATATGGCTTGGATGTTAATGAACTTAAATATCTTGGTGCAAAGATAACACCTAAACAATATGAAAAAATAATAAATAATGAATAGTTATGTCAAAAGATACAAGAATAGCAATTATTGATAAAAGTAAATGTCAACCAAAGACATGTAATTTTTTATGTAAAAGACTTTGTCCTGGTGTAAGGATGGGAGAAGACACTATAACCATTGATGAAACACAACGTCTTCCTGTTATTGATGAAGTGCTTTGTAGTGGTTGTGGAATCTGTGTTAATAGATGCCCGCAACACGCAATAAAGATAATCAAGATAGACATATCTTTTGATGAGCCTCTTCACCAGTATGGAAAAAACACCTTTAGGTTGTTTAATCTTCCAACACCTCAGAAAGGTTTTGTTTCTGGAGTTATTGGTAAAAATGGTGTGGGAAAAACAACAGCTATTAACATTCTTTCTGGAAACTTGTTTCCAAATCTTGGAAATCATTCTGAAAAAGGAGATATTAACAAGGTGATTGACTTTTATAAAGGAAAAGATATTCAAAAACATTTTAAAGAAATTAAAGATGAAAAACTAAATGTTTCTTATAAGATACAAAAAGTAGAAGATATTCCTAAATTGTTTGATGAAAAAATAGAAACGCTTCTTAAAAAGACTAGTAAAGACTCTAAACATCTAAAAAAAATTATTGAAAAACTTGAACTAAAAGAACTTCTTAACAAAAAAACATCTGAAGTTTCTGGTGGTGAGCTTCAACGAGTTGCGATTGCTGCTTGTTTGTTAAAGGATGCTTCTCTTTATTTTTTGGATGAATTTTCTACATTCTTAGATATTAAACAAAAATTTAATATTGCTAGATATCTAAGAGAAACCATTTCTGAAGAAAAATCAATGATTGTAATTGAGCACGATCTTGCAATCTTAGATTATCTAAGCGATTTTATACAGGTTATGTTTGGAAACGTTAATGCTTATGGTGTTTGTTCTGAAAAAAAGAGTACTAAAAAAGGAATTAATGAATTTTTGGATGGTTTTTTAAAAGAAGAAAATATAAGAATCAGAAACCATAGCATAAGCTTCACTTCTGTTAATGAAAAAACAACCACAAGATCAACCACCCTTATGTCTTATCCTAGCTTTAACAAAACTCTTGGCTCTTTTAAGCTATCTGTTAATGAAGGACATATTGGTGTTGGAGAAATTGTAGGTGTTTTAGGACCTAACGCTATTGGAAAAACAACTTTTATTAAAGTTCTTGCTGGAGAACTTGATTCAGATGATAAACAAATTAATTTTAATAAAAAAATAGCATATAAACCACAATATATAAAACTAAATGAAGAAAAAACAGTAAGAGAGTTGTTTTTAGAAAAAGAGGTTATTAATGATGTCTTTGAAGTAGATATTAAAAAACAACTTAACTTAGATAAGATTCTTGACCAAAAAATATCTAAGCTTAGTGGTGGAGAACTTCAAAAGGTGGCTGTCGGCTATTGTTTATGTAAGGACGTTGATATCTACCTTATTGATGAACCTTCTGCTTTTTTGGATGTTGAGCTAAGACTAATTGTTGCTAACGTTATAAAAAACAGAGTTAACAAAAGTGGAAAGTGTGCTTTTATTGTTGATCATGATCTTTTATTTTTAGAATATATTTCTGATAAAGTTCTTTTGTTTGAAGGAGTTTGTGGAAAAGAAGGATATGCAAAAAAAATAGGAGCCATAGAAGAATCTTTTAACAATTTCTTAAAAAAAGAAGATGTAACTTTTAGACAAGACCCACAAACAAAAAGACCAAGAGCTAACAAACCTGGGTCACAGAAAGATCAAGAGCAGAAAAAGAACAATAGTTATTATTATACAAATTA
Source organism: Candidatus Iainarchaeum sp. (assembly GCA_003559395.1). GTDB lineage: Archaea > Iainarchaeota > Iainarchaeia > Iainarchaeales > CSSED10-239 > CSSED10-239. The sequence continues at coordinate 7,761 of PWLL01000083.1, forward strand.
GAAAAATTTTATGGATCTTCTGGTTCTAAAACAGAATATCCTGGAACTTCTTTTTCAAACTGAAATACAGACATATTATTATAATTTTCAACAATTATTAAAATACATTTTTCGTTTGCTACATCTTCATCTATTTGAATTGTTTTGTCAACCATCAGTTGTTTTTTTATATTGTTAGAAAGGTTGTTTTTTTCTACAGTACATAGAATATCTATTGTTGCAGTATAATTTTCACCATCTAGATCTGTGTTAGAAAGGTCATATGAACAATTAATGTCTGTATACTTTTTTCTTTGTTCTTCAAAAAGAGCAACATAGTCATTTATTTTATTATCATAGGCAAATTTATCATTAACTCCAAAATTACAAGTGTTATCTCCAACATTTATGTTTGTAGCATCTGCTAAGGCATCAACAACAACTTCATCAACAACTAAAGCAACCTCATCAATATGGATCTGATTTTGGTTTATTACTTCTGTTGATGGAAGATCTATTGCTGGTAAAAAAAACAACATCATTATTATAATAAACAAAAAATCAAAAAGTCCTTTATCTTGCATAATCTTCACAATATTTTTTTATATTTAGTTCTGATGGCTCATCTAGATCAGAGTCTTCTGCATCATAGCTCATATATATAGAACACCAATAATAATCACTTGTTGAACTTGTTTCTGATTCAGCAATATTTCTAGAATAACCTTTTTCTTGAGAACCAATTGTACTATAATAATCTACAGAAAAAAACACAAGTGATAAAAACAACAAAACAACAGCTGCATAATAAACTGCAGTCAAACTAAAAATAAATCCTTTTTTGTTCATTTTCTCCACACCTTTAATGTCATTGTTGTTGTATCATAGTTTGCGTTTCCTATTATTCTTTGTTTATGTATGTATTTTGGTATATTTCTTCTATTAACAATAAACATCTCTTGTTTTACAATAAAATATTCTTCTACATCAGCGTCTTTATTACATTGATTACTAATATTTATTTCTTCATCAAAGCTAACAAAACAATCATAATTTCTAGGAAGTCCTAATTCTTCTTTTTTTATTTCAGAATTATTTGCTATGCAGCTTCTTAGAAGATAATGGTTATCTGCATCAAAAATATAACAATTTATGTTTGGATTGTTTGTTAATCTATCATAAACTAAAGAACCCACT
>PWLL01000021.1 GCA_003559395.1 Candidatus Iainarchaeum sp.
GTTTCTTGTTTTTCAGATATATTTTCTGTATTTTTTAGTTGTTCTTTATTTCTCATATCTGCTATTGTTTGGTCTATTTTTTCTTTTATAGATTGTGGTTTTTTATAGTTTGGTTTTGAAAAGGGTTCTGTTCTTGGTCTTGAGTAGTCGCTAGATCTATTGTCTTGTGTTTTGTCTACGTCTACTCTTTCAAGGTTTGGTATTTCTGCAAGCATACTATCAAAGGAGTCTGGTTGTTTTTCTGGCCCACTTGTTTTAAAATAGGTTTTTCCTGTTTTTTCTTTAGTTTCTTGAAATATTTTTGGTGCTATTTTATGTTCGTGTGTGGTTGAAAATTTTGTTTGTTTGATAATACTTTCTGGTTTTATTCTTCCTGATCTTGCATTTATATTAGATGCTTTTATTTTTCTTCTTAGTGCTTGATTTACTTCTTTTTGTGTTAGTTCTTCTACTTCTTTTCCGTCTGGTGCTCTTGCAACATATTCTATCTTTATTGCTCTCATAAGTTGATATTGTTGAATATCTCCTCCATGATCTCCGTCTAAAAACAAGGTCACTGCTTTGTTTCTACAAAGGTCTGCAAGGGTTCTTGGTATTCTTGCTCCTCCTGTTGCAATTGCGTTTGTTATTCCGTATTTTAAAAGATTAAGAACGTCTGCTCTTCCTTCAACAATAATTATTTCTTTACTTGTTTTTGCTGTTGGTCCTGCTACTAGTTTTTCTGATCCAATTGTTGAGATGTCTTTTATTTTAAAGGTTTCTACAATTTCGTCCATTAGTTCTCTAGTATCTGGTATTTGTTCTTGCATTAGTCTTCCTAAAAGGTCTATGGCTCTGTTTTTTAGTTGTTTTCTTTTTAGTTCTCTTGTATCTTCTATTTCTTTTATTGTAAAATAAGCATCACAGGGGCCTACTTTTTCTATAGTTTCTATAGATGCTGCAACTATTGCTGTTTCTACCATAGATACACTACAGGGTAGTTTTAGAATTCCTGTGGTTGTATTGTTTGAATGATTATATTCAATTTCTATTCTTCCGATTTTTCCGTTTTGTTGTAGCTCTTTAATATCTAACTCTGATCCTAAAAGTCCTTCTGATTGTCCAAAGACCGCTCCAATAACGTCTGGTCTTTCAACAAGTCCTTTTACTTGAAAGTCTGCTACTATAAGATATTTGATTGTTTCTATATAGGTTTTTCCCATAATAATCACCATTTTATAATTTTGTAAGAAATAGTGATTATTAAAAGATATCAGAAAAAGTTATTTACTATCTATTATTCTTATTTTCTTTTTTGAGGATTTTTGTCCTTTTATTATTTCTACAAGACATCCTCTTTTTTTAAATATATTTATAATTTCTTTGTTTGCTTTATTTTTGATTGGTTTTTCTGTAATTTTAATCTTATATTTATTTTTTGCTAGTTCTTCTATTTGTTGTGTTTTTGTGTTTGGTATTATTGTTGTTTCTATTATTTGATTTTTTTCTATGTTTAATTTATTCATTATTTATCTTTTTGTAAAATAACTTTTTAATAATAATAACTTTCTTTTATCTTTTAATTTTGTCACTATTTTTTTTATTTTTTAAATATTTATTAATCATAGTTTTATTTTCTGTAAATCTTTTGTTTTTTGGAAAATAAAACTCTTTTTAAAATATTTGTTCTATCTATTATATATCTTATGATAGAAATTGTTTATAAAGTTATATTATTTGTTATTAAAAAACACTTAAAAACGCTTTATTTCTTTTAAAAATACACAAAAAAGGTTTATTTTCATGAAAAACAAGTCAAAAGGGTCTAATGCCGAAAGAGAGCTTTTATTAGCGTTGTATGATTTGGGTTTTGCTGTGTCTAGGGTTGCTGGTTCTGGTTGTTCTACTTTGCCTACTCCTGATATTATTGCTATTAAAAAAAAAAAGATCATTGCTATTGAATGTAAAACAAAAAAAGGAGAGTATTTAAATATTAGCGATTCACAGATTCAAGAGTTAATAACCTGGGAGTCTTTGTCTTGTTGTAAAGCTTATGTGGCATGGCGTCTTTCTAAGAACAATTGGTATTTTATTCATATTTCTATGCTTAACAAAACAAATAAAGCTTATGCTATTAAAAGAAAAGAGATACTTGAAAAAGGGCTAATCCTTTCTGAGTTTATTGATTTTGTTATTAGGTCTGAGTAGATTAGAAGTGTTTATATATTGTTTCGTCTATATATTATTTATATATACTAACAATTTATTTTATTTAAAAAAGGATCAAATATGGCTTATTTAGAACTAGAAGAAATCATTCATTCTCTTGAGATAGATTTTAAAAAAGAAAAGGGTCTTAAAAACAAGTGTTTATATGAAAACGCATTAAAGTGTTTAAGAGAGCTTCATAACAGAAAAAAGTTTGTTTAGTTTTTATCTTCCTAGTCTTCTTTTATTTTTTTTAATATTTTTTAAAAAAATTCCTGCAAGAGTATCCTGCATTGTTTTGGTGTGCCAATATTTTGCTCTTTCGTTTTTTCTAGAGATTATTTTTTCTGAAATCTTATGCATTTTTCCATTTACTACAAAATACAAAATATTATTAAATTTGTTTTTTTTTGCATAACCTAGTAGTCTAATCATTAGTTTTGTTCCTAAATTTTTGTTTTGATATTTTGGTTTTACTAGTATATGGTCTAAAAAAACTTGTTTTTCGTTTATGTTTATTCTTGCTCTTCCTGCTGGTTTATTGTTAACATAAACAAGAAAGTATCTATATCCTTTTTTTAAATAATTAATAATTTCTTCTTCTATTATTTGTTTTGTTATTGCGTCTTGTTCATAGCCGTAGTGTTCTTTTTCTATATCATATATATCTTTTGTTATTTTAGAAAGTGTTGGTTTGTTTAGTTCTTCTACATTTATTTGTTTATAGTTTATTTTGTCCATATTTTATAACAACTTATATTTGGAAGTAAATTTGTCTATTTCTGTTTCTGGTATAGGTCCTATTCCTAAACAAGTGATGTCTGGTTTTTTTAGTTGTGTGTGTGCTGCATCTTTTATTAGTGCGCACGTAATTCTGTTTTTTATAGTTTCAAAAAGTTCTAGAAGTTCTTGTTTGGTATCTATCTTTAAGACAATCTTTTTCTGACCGTCTTCTAACCAGGAAGAAACATATTCTGGATGTTTTTTTTCTGTCTTAAGATAGGCACTTATTGATGCGTGTGCCACTTGTGCTGCTATTTTGCCTTTTGTTATATCTAAATCTTTTCTTACTATGATTATTTGTTTGTACATTTTTATTCTTCTTGAGAAGTAGTATCTTTTATTACGTCGTCTAGATTTTCATATCTATTTTCTTGTTTTTTTTCTTCTTTAAATGATTCTGCTGGATTATCTTCTATTGCGTCTTGCAGAGTTTTTTCTTCAAATCCTAGATATGTTATTATGTATGTGGTTTGGTCTTTTCCCCACATTGAGGTTAGTTCTTTTGGTTCGTTAAGGGTTAGTGTTGTTTGGTAGTTATAGGCTCTGTGTTCGTTTTTAACTGTATAGTGTTTGTCATATGCTAGAACAATTTGGTTTGGTCTTGCTGAAGATATCTTAAAGACGTCAAGATCAAAATCTCTTTCAAATGGTTCTTCAAGAGAAACGGTTATTTCTTTTTCTTCTTTTCGATTATTTTTTGGTCTTTCCATATCTACGATTCTTTTTTTTAAATGTAGTTTTATTTTCATGTTTTTCTTCTCCTTTATTTTTAATAAAATATTTATTGTACTTATATATAATATAAAGAATAAGTGTGAATTACTATGACCTAACTCTGTTAAGTTGAGGTTATAGCTTCTTGTTTCATTGAACTACTTTCTGTTTCGTTCTTCACAAAGCCCAATCCCTGAGCCAAGATGTTTTTTGCAGAATTTACATCTCTATCCAATTCTAAACCACAATCACAAAAATATGTTCTTTGTGATAACGGCATATTTTGAAGTTTTCCGCAATTACTACATATTTTACTTGTATTTCTTGGATTTACTTCTATAATTTTAGTTCCAGCACTTTCAGCCTTGAACTTCAACATAGAAATAAATTTACCCCACGAAACATCAGCAAAATTTCTTCTATTCCAAAAACGATTCCTCTTCTTACTCATCATCTGCTTTATACCAAGTTTCTCAATACAAATTATTTTATTATCAGAAACGAGGTTAGTAGAAACTTTATTCAAAAAATCATTCCTCTGATTTTCTACTTTTTCAAATAAAACACCCAATCTTTGTTTAGCTTTATATCTATTATTACTTCCTCTTTTTTTCTTTGAAAGATTTTGATAAGCTTTCTTGATTTTATTCAACCTTTTTTTCAAAAATAATGGAGATTTTATTTTATTTCCTTTATTATCTGCAATAAAATTAATTATTCCTAAATCAATTCCTATTTGTCTTTTTCCACCAACTTTTTTATAAACTTCATCTGTTATAATAATCGCATACCATTTACCTGTTGTCTTTTTAATTGTAACTTGTTTTATTTTTCCACCAGTAATCCTATGGCATCTAATATCTATGTCTCCAATCTTTGATAAGTGTAATTTGCTGTATCTTTTTCCTGTTTGGTTTAACTTGAATCCACTTTGATTATAATTTATTGTTTTGAACCAATCTTCGCCCTTGAAACGCAATCTACCAACTTTTTTATCATTTTTTTTAAGTTGGCTCAACCCTCTCAAATTATTAAATAATCTATAACATTCATATTGCAAAGTTTTAGAATAAACTCTATTCAATTCAGGAAATTGTTTTTTCAATGATAAAATATTATGTTGGATTTCTCCGCGATTGATTTTTTCTTGTTTATTAAGTTTTTCTAATAGTTGATTATACACAAAACGGCAAGACTTGAAAGTTTGAAACAAAGTTTGTTCTTGTTTCTTTGAAGGATATAAACGAAATTTGTATGCTTTCATAATCTTTTTCCCTTCCCTTGATTTTCAACATATTTTTTTACTTGTTCTATTGTTGTTTGTCCTGTTGTTATCAAACAATAACTATTACTCCAAAAAACATCTCCCCAGAGCTTGTCTTTTATTCTTGCATAATATCTGTTTCTTATTGCTTTTGAGGTTGCACTTTTCCAATTATTTATAAATTTTATTAGGTTAGTTTGTGGTTTGCATTTTAGTAAAATATGTATATGATCTAAATCTGTTTCAATACAAGTTATTTGTATATTATAGCTTTCAGCTATTTTATAAGTTCTTGTTTTTAATTCTTCAATTATTTCAGGAAAATCTAAAACCTTTCTTCTATATTTTATACACTGTACAAAATGGTAATTCAGAGAATAAACTGAATGCGAATTTTTATCAAATACAGATCTCATAAATAATATTACTCCTTTAGTCTTTATAAAGATATTGTTTGGTTATGCTAATTCATCTATGCCCTAACAAGTTCAGGATATAGACTTCTTAGCAATAAGTTTAAAAAGATTGTTTTTTTTACCAGTATCTCCGAATGATTTTTAAATATTAAGAAGTACCCCTTTATATTGAATACTATAAAAATAAACAATATAAAGGAGAACAAAATGTATAGAAATTTAAGGTTGTTTCTTATTAAAAACATATCGATTTTGGGTCGCAAATATAAAATTAAAGATTTTTTGTATTTATTAATTACTGCTGCGACAACTAAGGCTTTTATTGAGTCTATTTGTAAATCAAAAAAGAAATTTCCAAATGCAGATACTCTGCATTTGAAAATTAAAGAAAACAATAATAGTTGGTTGATAGCGTGTTTTGATGATTTTGTTGATAGAATGATAAGATCATTACCAAGAGACATATATAGAATACCTGTAGAACTAGCAATAGATGAAACATATGAAGCATACTATTTACCAGTTGATGATTGTTTGGTCTGTTCTAAATTTTGGATTTATTTTTGTTTGTTCTAGGGTTATTGGTTTTTGATGAAGATGTTGTTTTAGTCCTAGGTTTGCTATTATTAATCCGTTATCTAGACATACAACCATCGGAGGGATATATAGTTTAATATCGTGTTGTTTTGCAAATTTTTCTAGCATTTCTTTTAGGGCTTTGCTTGCTGCTACTCCTCCAATTACGATTATTTCTTTTTTTTTTGTATATGATAGTGCTCTATCTACTACTTCTATTAACATGGCGTAAGCAGTGTGCATAAAAGAATAGATTAGTTGTTTGTTTTCTTTGTTTATAAGCTTTCTAGCAGATGTTAATAGTCCTGAAAAAGCCATGTCCATGCCTTTTACAGAATATGGTAGGTCTATATATTTTTCTGGGTTTGCTTCAAAGTAGATTTTATCTAAGATTGGTCCTCCAGGAAACCCATATCCTAGATCTCTTGCAAAGCTATCAAAGAGGTTTCCTATGCCTATATCTATTGTTTCTCCTATTATCTTGTATCTGTTTTCGTCTTTTACTATTATTTGTGTGTTTGCTCCGGATGCAAAGATGACTAACGGATCTTTCATGTCTAGGAGTGTTTTTCCTATCTCTATGTGTGATACACAATGATTTACTCCAACGATTGGTTTTTTGTATTTTATGGCTAATGTTCTTGCAGTGGTAGCTGAAACACTCAAACATGGTCCAAGTCCTGGTCCTTGTGAGAATGAGATGACATCTATGTCGTTTATCTTCAGGTTTGCTTGGTCAAGGGCTTGTTTTAGGACGTCTTGTGCGCATGAATAATGATGCTGAGAGACGTCGTATGGTTTTATGCCTTCTCCTTTTTTGTTAGTATATTGTTTTTTTTCATTAGCTAGTATATTTCCTTTTTCGTCTATTATTCCTACTCCAAAGGTATGGGCTGTACTTTCTATTCCTAAAGATATGGTCATATTTTTCTTTTTTTATGTACTTTCAAATAATTTTTCATATTCGTGGTGTTTGTATGCAAAATAGTGATTTAGTTTTTGTTTTGTTCTTTCTGTTGTTGTATGGTTAAGATTGTTTCTTTGGCTTAGGCCTGTGGTAATAGAATATGGTTTTATTCCATCTCTTATTATTCCAGGAGAATGATATTCGTAACCTATGGCAAACATTGCGTTTTTAGAATTTTTATGATCGTATGTTTGAAACATTTCTATTGTGAAAGGTGTTTGTGTGTTTTGGTTTGTTGTTATTAGTCTTTCTTGAAATAGTTTATATATTCCTATTCCAAAAATAACTGAAGAAAAAGCGTTTTCATTTTCAAGAATTGAGTTTTTTAAAGAAGAATAGTCTTTTATTTTATTGTTATTAAGAATGTTTGGGTCAATCCAGGTAGTGTTTGAAAAATCACAATTGTTTTGTAGATAGTCAATAATATATTTTACATCTCTGTGTGTTTCAAGATTAGCTTTTAACCACACGCTTTTATTTATTTGTGCAATTCCGTACATTCCTTGTGCAAGATGTAGTTTTTGTAAATCTATACTAGCTCCTGATTCTTGAGCCATTATTGACCAAAATTGTGCTGTTTCTTCGTCTGTTAGGTTACACGCGTTTGTTATAGTAAAAATAATTTCGTTAAAGTAATTATGTTTCGGAAGTTTAAGTCTTTCTAAGCCATATTTAAAGTTTGTTCCTGTTGGGCCAATATAGTCTTTATTTGTTATTTTAAAATAGTCTATTAAACAGTTTACATATTCGTAAACAGTATCAGTAGGTTCAGATGGTTTTTTACTCATCAATTCTATTTTGTTTTCGGAGGTGTTTTTTTGTTGAAGATGAGTAGGGGTACAAACCATACTTTCAGAAACATTTTTTAATGGAGAGTATTTACTAGTTAGAGATTCCCACATTTCTGTTGTGTGTCGTTTGCACCCGTTATAAACGCGTTTACACATTTTTCTTCATCATCATTGTAAAAGTTTTTTGGTGCGATTACATCTCTTAGTTGTCTAGTACTGTTTATTATATAATCATTATAGGTACTTTTATGCAAAGTGTTTTTTTCTTCGTCAGTTGTACTAATTAAGTATCCATCTCCAATATTTACTACTGTGTGGGTGTATAAGTCTGTCTCCCATTGTTGATTTCTAGCATCATTAATAAAAACACCTAAAATAAGACCTGGTATCATATATAGTCTATTTGGGTTTATATCATTAGTAGTTATGTTTCTTTTTCCATCAGTATCATAAATTCTTTGATTATTATTTGCAAGATCCCAAGCATTCCCTAAATTATATGAATTAAACATATTTAATGTTGAAACTTTGTTTGTTTGTTTTCCAACCAACCCATCAAAATAGTAGTTTCTTTGCGTAATTCTTTGTGATGCTGTTGAACATTTTTCTGCCCCAATTATTCCTACATCTTCTAGGTCTTTAGATAAGCTTTCATCAACATATCTTTCAAAGTCTTCTTCTAAATTTACTTGAATAGGTATCTTAAAGTTATATGTTTGTTGTTTCTCTTGTTCTACATTAGAATCTATTCCTTTTATTTCTGTTGTTGGTGTTGTTGTAAAAAAGTCTAGTATTTTTTTGTTTATGTTATATAAAACATCTTTTAAAGAATCTCCATCACAGTCTTCTGTTTCTGAAGTTGTAATATCTGGTAAAAA
>PWLL01000053.1 GCA_003559395.1 Candidatus Iainarchaeum sp.
ATATTAAAATTTTATCTTATTTAGATAGAGAATATCAAATTGAAATGTCTAGTAATCATCCAAACAACAAAATATATTTTGGAGAAAATAATCTTACATTTGAGGTAAAAGACAAATATAACACTCCTGTAGAAAATGTAGAAATAAAAAGTCCAGAACTACACAATAGACTTTTATGTTCAACTAATGAAAATGGAATCTGTAGATTTTCAATAATTGTTGATGATCATTTAACCAATTCAGAAAGAATTAATTTTAATTTGTTTTTGTATGGTGTTGATGCGTATAATAGTCAAATTGGATTTATAAGTAAAAACATTTATTCGTATGGTGTTGAAGAAAAAGAAGAAGTTCCAGAATTTGTGACTCCATCAGATTGTAAAACAGGAGAAAAAGCGACTCCAAAGATTGTTTATAATTGGAATGATATTGATGTTTTGTCTCAGTGTGTTATAGGGGATGTTAGTGAAGAATATAAGTTATATTGTGACTCTACACAAATGTTAATTAATATATTTTATAATATCGATAACGGATTTAATGATTTTTTCATTACGCTTATGGGTGATAGTGTTTCTAATAGAATGCTTGAAGATTTTATTGATTGTATTGTTGAGACAAAATCTTTATGTGATTTCTTATTACAATCAACAATAAAAGATAAACCTGGATTTAAGAGATTTGTTGAATTTTTAAAGACTCCTGAAAAAAGTTATGATATTGCTAGAGATAGTGAAAAACCAGGACTTTATTATGTAAGTTTTAATCATTTTAATCTAGATACATCAAACGAGTTAAATATAGACATAAGTTTAGTAGATGAAATGACTGATGAAGAATCTAATCTTTTTTATTATCTTTCTATTAACTATCCATTACAAGATAAAGAATATGAAGAAAGAGACTATGGTTTAAATATAAATGTTGAAGAAAATTCTTTGTTATTAAATAATGAATCTAGAATTTCAATAAGTAATAAAACAGATAGATCAACAAAAGAAGATATACCTTTGTTAAATATTAAATATTATGAAAATGATTTTGATAAAGCTATAGATTCAAAAGAAAATCTTTTGTCTATAACTAAAGAATTAATTATAGATAAAGATATTTATGATCCAGACACACATCAAGAAACTCAACAAGAACAAGAAACAACTCACGAAACAACAAACGGAACACAAAGTTGTTTTTCAGAAGGAACAGGAACAATTACAAATCCTTATCAAATATCTAATGCTGAAGAACTTAATTGTGTCAGATATGATTTAGATAGACACTTCTTGCAAACACAAAATATTGATTTAAGTCAAAGTAGATTTAAAGATTCTTTTGATCCAATTGGAGAACGTTCTAATCCATTTACTGGAACCTATAATGGAAATAATAAAATTATTAAAAATTTAAATATAGAATACACTGACACAAAATTAGAATTTGTTGGTTTATTTGGACATACCAGAAATAATATGTATTTCGAATCTTTTATAAAACATTTACATTTAGAAGATGTAGATATAAAAGGTGCTAACTATGTTGGTGGGCTTGTTGGTTATAATGGAATAAATATTTTTAATTGTTCAGTAGAAAATGGAAACATAACAGGTAATAATTTTGTTGGTGGTCTTTTAGGGTTTAGTAAAGAAAAATATATATATAGATCTAGATTTATTTTCATAATTCCTCGTGTAAAAAAAGTAACTATAGATAATTGTTCATCAAACGTAGATGTTTCAGGATTATCAGAAATAGGAGGTTTTATAGGGTCTAATAAAAGCAAAATAATTAATAGTGTTTCTTTATGAAACGTAAATGGAAATCATAAGGTTGGTGGTTTTGTAGGTTCTAATTTTGGTGAAATTGGTTATAGTTTTTCAGAAGGAAATGTTTTTTCTTCTGGTAGTGCAGGTGGATTTGTTGGAATAAATCTTTCTTCTTCAGAATCTTCTACAGATTCGTTGATTAAAGAAAGTTATTCTTTAGGAGATGTTAAAGGGATTTCAGAAGTAGGTGGGTTTGTTGGTAAAAACCAAGCCTTTATTAGAGATTGTTATTCTAGAGGAGATGTTTTTGGTGAAGATCGGTTTGGTGGGTTTGTAGGTTTTGTTATTAGGGAAAGTAATCTTAAATCTAATTATTCAACTGGAAAAGTATATTCTAGATCTATTTCAAATGGTAGAGAATCAGTACACCTAGAACAAAATTATGGTTTTTCTGGAAACGTAGTTCCTGGTGCCAACTTTTGGTGCAAAACAAGCTCTGAACAAATAAATAATAGAAGATATGCGATTGGTTTGTCTTCAGAAGACTTTGTTAGATTCCATGCTGGATCATTTGCCGTATTTATGGGTTATTTTAGAAATATTTGGAAAAGAAGTAATGCAAATATAAATGATGGATATCCTACTTTATTAAACATAGGATATATAGATTATAAAGCAAAAATGATTAACGGCTTTGAGGATGACCAGACAGATTTTCCTGATATTGATTCTGTTATTGATATAGATGTTTCATCAGAGTTACAAGGAGTAAATCTTGCTTATAATTTATTTTATGTGCCTACGGTTCCTGCAATTGTTTATGCAAAATCTTCTTGTGTCGGCACACATGATTTAGAATATGTGCTTGTTAATGATTCTCAACAACCAACAATTGAACTTAGAACAGAACCATTGTTTGTTTGGACAGATGTTCTAACTAATGAAAAAATAGAAGATAATAAAAAAACAAAAGATAATGAATATAGTCATCATAGTTTAAATATCCGTTCTATGATTCGTGAAAATAACTTGTTAAAATCAAACATGTATTTCCCAAAAAACCGTATTGTTGGTAATTATAAATTGTCTTTAGATAATAAAATATTAAATAATAATCCAGATTCAAGCTTATATAAAATAAATCCAAAATTACGAGAAAATCAAGTTGTTTCAGATACAGAAATGATTCTTTCTTCAAATATTGATGAATCAACAATTAATAAACTAAATTATCTAGAAGGTTTATTTAAATTAATAGAAGATAGAAAGGTGTGTGTTATTAATACAAAACAAAAAACAGATTTGTTTTGGACCTCAGAGGTTTTAGACCCTTATATTTTACAACAAGAACAATTAATAAAAAACATATCAGATTTACAAACAATTTCTGATTGTCCAGAACCAACTAAGCAAGATCAACAAACTCAAGAGCATTGATTTTGTATAAATAGCTTTATAAACACTTTTGCTACTAAATAATATTAAATATGAATCTTATAATCTTAAACTTTTTAAAAGATATGGACTTTGTCTTAAAGATTTTCTTTTTTTTATTTATAATTAGTTTTGTAAGAAAAAGAATAACACACAACACTTTTGCTCTCATACTTATAAGTTTATCAACTGTGATTTTAATATTTTTTTATTGGCCAATCTTTGGTACTATGTTTTTTATATATATTTTGTTAACGATAGGAGTAACCCATGTTCTTGTTGATTTCTTCTTTGTTAGTATGGACAAATCACCAGAAGAAATGGTTGGTGGAGATAAAGGGGCATCTGATCAAGGAAGCGATCCACATTCAGGAAAAGAGGTTATGGAAAAACAACAAAATATACAAAGAGCACAAAAATTTAGACCATTTAGATAAGTATGAACAAAAAAGCGTTTATTAATTTTTTTGGAATGTCTTTAGTTTTGAAGATTTTAGTAGTTATGGCTATTGCTTTATTGATACTTCCAATAATGATGCGCTTTTTTCCAGTTGTTAGATATGTTATGATAATCATTATTGTTTTTTTCATATATGATATTGTTTCAAAGGCTTTTGGAAATAACATATTAACTTATTTATTTACTGGTGTGTTATTATATTTTTTGATTGTTAGATATCTTTATTTTACAACAGTTGCAGTTATTTTTTATTTTATGTTAAGTATAGGCGTTATGTCTGTATTTGTTTGGGGTACCAAAAGTGTGTTTGGTGGAAAAAAGAAGAAAAAATAGTTTTAAATTAAGAAAGAATCTATGGTGTAGTCTGGATAGCATACAAGCTTGCGGAGCTTGCGACTTGGGTTCAAATCCCAATAGATTCATATAAAAAACATTTGAGAAAATATGCATTGGAAAAAAAAAACACTAATAGTAATTATTGCGTTTTCATTATTTTATTTTGTTTATGATTGGGTAAGATGTAAAGGCATTTGTGGGCCTGCACAAAGAAACACTGCTTTATTTATTTTTGTTTTTATTATTTTTTTAACAGCTGTTTTTTTGTATTATTCTTTAAGTCTTTGGATGACCTATAAACAAAAATACAAAGAGATTAAAGATAAAAAAGACAAAAAAGAAAATTAGAAAGGTTTATATATGAGTGCAGGTGTAATCGTTGTTTTGAGAGCCTAAAAACCAAAAAACAACAATATGTTTAAAAAACCTTTCTACTACAAAGATATAGATTAGATTCATTATAATAAAAAACTATAAGGGGGTTAAATAATGAACAAAAAAGTATTGATAGAAGAAATGGCATCAAAATCCGATCTTTCAAAAGCAAAGATAGAAGAAACACTTAATCTTGCTGTTGATAGTATGAAAAAGATTGTCAAAAAACACAAGAAACTACAACTTGTTGGTTTTGGTACATTTACTTTAAAAAACAGAAAAGCTAGAAACGGTATTAATCCACAAACAGGAGCAAAGATAAAGATTAAAGCTTCAAAGACTTGCGGTTTTAAACCAGGAAAAGCATTCAAAGACTATTTATAGATTTTCTATAGATTTTCTTTTTTTCTTTTTTTTCTATTTCTTATAAATTCTTTATTCTTATACCCACAAACTCTTTAAAAACCTACTACACTTATAATTATTTATAAATTAAAGAAAGAATAATTATGAAAAAATATAAAATTGATGATAAAGGAAGAATAAGGGTATCTAAAGATCTTTTATTTTTGTTTAAAGATAATACGAAGCTTACATTTGATTATAATCTAAAAGAATCTATTTTCTTAATAAGTAATAATTATTCAAAACCCCATCATCATTGATAAAAAAAACAGAATTACGATTCCTTCTTCTATAAGAAAATCAATTGGATTTTGTGGTTATGTAAACATAGATGTTTTTAATAAAAATATTGTGATCTATAAATAATGGTCTGGATAGTGTAGTGGTTAGCATCTAAGACTGTGGATCTTAGGGCCTGGGTTCAAATCCCGGTCTAGACCCTTATAATAATTATTGTACATAATCAATAGATATTTAAGAATAACTAACCCCTAAATATATAATACATAAAGAAAGATGTAATATGTCAAAAACAAAACTCGAAACACCAAGAGGAACAAGAGACTTTCCTCCTGAAGAAAAAATAATAAGAGATAAAGTAATTAATCAAATAAAAGAAATATTTGAAAGATACGGTTACTCTCCACTAGAAACTCCAACCTTTGAAAAAATTGAAATCTTAGATGTAAAAAACAGTGCTGGAGAAAGCTCAGATATTGTTTCAGAGATCTATAAGTTTAAAGATCAAGGAAATAGAGAGCTTGGACTAAGATATGAGTTTACTTTTGCGCTCGCACGATTTGTTGGACAAAACCCCCAACTTAAACTACCATTTAAAAGATACCAAATAGGACCTGTTTTTAGAGACGGACCTATAAAATCCGGAAGATACAGAGAATTTTATCAATGTGATATAGATGTTGTTGGTCCTAAGTTTGGATTGATTGATGCAGAGATCTTGGCTGTTGTTAAGGATGTTTTTAAAAGTTTAGAACTTGATATTGATATAGAAGTAAATAATAGAAAACTACTAAATGAGCTTATTAGTTTTTGTGAAATAGAAAAAGAACAAGCAACAGATGTTATAATTACAATTGATAAACTAAAAAAAATAGGGCTAGAAGCTATTAAGCAAGAACTGATCACAAAAAAAATATCTGCAGAAAAAATCAACAAACTCTTAGAGATTCTTAAAAAAACTAAAGAAGGAAACAATCAACAAAAGCTAGAAATTTTTAAAGAAATCTTAGGAGAACCAGAAGCAATAAAAGAACTTCAGGTGTTTTTTGAAAATTTAAGCTTGTTTAAAGTTGATGTTGTGTTTAATCCTACGCTTGCTAGAGGTCTTGCATATTATACAGGACCCATCTATGAAGTCTTCTTAAAAGAACAAAAACTTATGAGTGGTTCTCTTGCTGGAGGAGGGCGCTGGGATCAGATGATTGGAAAATATATTGGTAATGAAAAACTTAACACGCCTGCTGTTGGACTTGCTTTTGGAATCGAGCCTATCTTAGAGATTATTAAAAAAAGAAAAGGACTTGTTAAAAAAAGTGTTGCAAATCTTTTGATTGTTCCTATCGGAAATACTCTAGAAAAAACTATTGAAATAACTCAACAACTAAGAGAAAGAGGAAAAAAAGTAATTGTTGATCTTCAAAAAAGAAACATCTCTAAAAACCTAGACTATGCTGATAAACTAGGTGTTCCTTATGTTGGCTTTCTTGGAGAAGACGAACTTAAACAAAATAAAATAAAAATAAAAACTCTTGCAACTGGAGAGGAAAAACTAATCGATATAGATAAGATAGATATCTAAGATTCTTAAAAACTATAAACAAGATTTGTTATGATAACATCAAAAGAACTTAAAAATAAATTTATTGAATTTTTTAAAAAAAAAGACCATCAAGAGATTGATTTTTCACCACTTATTCCTGAAAATGACCCAACTGTTCTTTTTACAACTGCTGGAATGCATCCGTTAGTGCCTTTTCTTTTAGGTCAAGAACATCCTTTAGGAAAAAAAATAGTAGGCAACCAAATATGCATAAGAACAACAGATATAGAAGAAGTTGGAGATAAAACACACTTTACTTTTTTTGAAATGCTTGGAAATTGGAGTCTTGGAGATTATTTTAAAAAACAAGCAATCGAGTATGCTTTTGAGTTTTTAACAAACAAAGAATTTGGTTTAGGTTTATTAAAGGAAAAACTTGCTTTTACTTGCTTTTCTGGAAAAGAAAAGATTCCTAAAGATCAAGATGCTTTTGATTTTTGGAAAGAAATAGGCGTTAATGAAAAAAGAATTGCATTTATAGAAGATAACTGGTGGGGGCCTGTAGGAAACACAGGACCATGTGGACCTGATTCTGAAATTTTCTATTGGACATCCAAAGAAGAAGTTCCAGAAACTTTTGATCCTGAAGATGATAGATGGGTGGAGATCTGGAATCTTGTGTTTATGGAACATAATAAAAAACAAGATGGAGAGTTAGAACCACTAAACCAAAAAAACATAGATACTGGTTTTGGAGTAGAAAGAGTTACTGCGATCTTAAACAATCAAGATGATGTTTTTTTTACAGAAAAACTAAACAGTATACTTAGATTTGTAGAAAAGTTGTCAGAAAACCCGATAAATCAAGCAAACTTATCATCATATAAGATAATTGTGGACCATATACGAACATCTACGTTTATCTTAGGGGACGATAGGGCAATAATCCCTTCTAATGTTGATCAAGGATACGTGTTAAGAAGATTAATAAGACGAGCTATAAGACATGGAACGATGCTAGGCATAAATACCTCTTTTGTTTCAAAAGTTTCTGAAAAAATTATAGAAAACTATAAAGAAGAGTTTCCACATATTCAAAAAAACAAAACCTTTATCCTAGAACAACTTACCAAAGAAGAAAATAGGTTTAAGGAAACAATAGTTAAAGGGCTAAGTGTTTTTTATAAAGTTATAGAATATAAAGAAGAAATTTCTGCAAAAAACGCATTTTTGCTCTATCAGAGCTATGGCTTTCCTATAGAGATGATTGTTGAGATTGCTAAAGAAAATAATAAACAAGTAGATGTTGATGGGTTCTATAAAGAATATGAAATACACAAAAAACTATCAAGACAAGGTGCAGAAAAAAAGTTTAAAGGAGGACTTTCGGATCATTCAGAAAATACGAAAAAACTTCATACTGCAACACATATCTTAAACCAAGCTTTAAGAGAAATAATTTCTTCAGATATAAAACAAAAAGGCTCAAACATTACTTCTGAAAGACTAAGATTTGATTTTAATTTTTCTAGAAAACTAACGCCTGAAGAGCTTAAAAAAATAGAAGCTAGAGCAAATGAAGTAATTAATAAAGATATGATTATAGAAAAAGAAATGATGCCACTAAAAGAAGCACTTGAATCAGGAGCACAATCAGAGTTTGGAGCAAGATATCCTGAGAAAGTCTGGGTGTATACGATAGGTGATTTTACAAAAGAAATCTGTACAGGACCACATGTTCAAAGAACTTCAGAGCTAGGTTATTTTAAGATTGTTAAAGAACAGTCTGTTGCTGCTGGTGTTAGAAGAATAAAAGCTGTTTTGGAGTAGCTTACAAAATTTCTTTTAGAAAACTTAATAAATTACTTAGGGTCTATTAACTTCTTGAGTGTTATGAAGTTCATATTAAAATTTTTGATTATTTTTTTTGTTCTTGTGGTTGTTCTTTTTTATATAAAACAAGATATACAGATACAAGAAGTTTCAGAAATACAAGAAGTTTCAGAAATACAAGAA
>PWLL01000001.1 GCA_003559395.1 Candidatus Iainarchaeum sp.
AGCTTTAACAGAACAAGAAATCGAACAATTATATAATCAAGGAACAAAACCTAGTTGATTTATAAACTTGTTGTTTATTTTAAAAAACAAAAAGCTTTTAATATATTTGGTTGCAGTATATATATATAAACAAAAGAAATTTGCTTTTTATTTACAAATAAAAGTATACGATTTTTATATGACTTTTAAAAACAATTATTTTTATTCTAGACGTGCAAATAAGCGTCTTTTTTTAGAAACTAAATGGTGAAATAATGATAAAAGAAAACGACATTCTAGAGATTGACTTGATTGTTAAAGACAACAACACAAAAGAAGTTTTAGATACAACTCTAGAAGAAATAGCAAAACAAAAAAACATATATTCAGAAAAAATAAACTACTCTCCTTTAAAAGTCGTAGTAGGTAAAGGAGAACTACTTGAAAATGTTGAAAAAAACATAAAAGCTTTAGAAAAAGGACAAAAAAAAACTTTTTCCTTAAAAAAAGAAGAAGCCTTTGGAGATAAAGATTCAAAAAAAACTAAACTAATGCCAATGTCTGATTTTAAAAAAGAAAATATTAGACCTGTTCCTGGACTACATATAAACTTTGGAAACACAACAGGTAAAATAATAAGTGTCTCAGGTGGCAGAGTGATGGTTGATTTTAATCATGAATTTTGTGGAAAAGATCTAGAATATACAATAGAAATAAAAAACATTTTCT
Organism: Candidatus Iainarchaeum sp.; assembly: GCA_003559395.1. Lineage (GTDB taxonomy): Archaea > Iainarchaeota > Iainarchaeia > Iainarchaeales > CSSED10-239 > CSSED10-239. Next base: position 709 of record PWLL01000001.1, read on the forward strand.
CAAAAGATGAAGAAAAAATAACAGGACTTATTGAAAAATTCTTTTATTTTGTTCCAAAAGACAAAATAGAAAAAAAGATAACAGAAAAACAAGTAGAACTGATGCTTCCTCCTGGACTGCCAAAAGAAACAGATTATCTAAAAAATATGTTTTCTAAATTTGTTTTTGATTTAACAGATTATGAAGAAGTAAAATACTCAGAAGTTTTTAAAAAAAAATAAAAAAGGTGTGTTTATTTGAATAAATATAAGACAGGAACAACAACCATTGGAATTGTTGCAAAAGACTCTATTGTTTTAGCAGCAGATATGCAAGCAACAATGGGACATATTGCCTCAAATTCTGATATGGCTAAAATATATAATATTAACGACCATCTTGCAGTAACTGTTGCAGGATCTGTTGGAGATGCGTTGGTGCTTGTTAGATTTTTAAGAGTGCAAGCTAACCTATACGAGCTAGAACATAAAAGACCAATGAATGCAAGAGCGTGTGCAACTTTACTATCAAACATTCTTAACGCAAATAGAATGGTACCTTTTTTTACTCAATTTATTCTTGCAGGATCAGTTGGTGGATTTTGTTTATTTAATCTTGATATAGCTGGAGGCGTTGTTGAAGAAAAAAACTTTTCTTTTACTGGTTCTGGTTCAGAACTTGCATTAAGTGTTCTTGATAAATATTATAAACCAACAATTACTACTAAAGAAGCAATAAAACTAGCAAAAGAAGCAATAACAGCTGCAAAAAAAAGAGATGTCTACACTGGTGGACAAGGAATTAAGATTATTGTTATTAAAAAAGACGGAATTGAAGAACTACCAATAACAAAATATAATTAATTTATATAAAACTCCTACTTTTAGTATAAATACGAATAAAATGATAGAACAAGTAAAATAGTTTAATATCATAAAAATTTTTAATGTGATTATTCATGGAACTAGAAAAATTTACAAAGATAAAAGAAGAAATAGCAGAATATCTTTCTTCAAAAAAAATAGACTTTTCAAAAATTGAACCAGAAGGACCTGAGATAGGAATATATACAAATAACCCTATTATCTTTTTTGAAGACAAAACAATTGTAAGTAATCTTGCAGAAAAACTAAGAAAAAGAATAAATATAAGATCTGAAAAAACAATCTTGTTAGATGTTGCAGAAGCCCTGAAGATTTTAAAAGAAATTGTTCCAGAAGAAGCAGATGTGAAAAACATCTTCTTTGATACAAGCTTTAGCGAAGTAGTGATTGAAGCAATAAAGCCTGGAGTGGTTATTGGAAAGATGGGCAGTGTTTCTAAAGAGATTATAAAACAAACAGGTTGGATACCAAGAATAATAAGAGCACCAACCGAAAATTCAGAAGTGCTTAAAAAAATAAGAAGTATTTTGTTTAAAAATAGTTCAGATAGAAAAAACTTTTTAAAAGATGTTGCAAAAACAATATATAGCCCACCAATAAATTAAAACGATTGGATAAGAGTAAGTGCTTTAGGTGGGTTTAGAGAAGTTGGAAGAAGTTGTATTCTTTTAGAAACACCAGATACAAAGATATTATTAGATTGTGGAATAAATCCTGCAAACAATAACGAAGCCTATCCTTATTTTGGAATTTTAAGGTTTCCTTTAGATGAACTTGATGCAGTAATAATTACTCACGCACATATTGACCATAGTGGATTTTTACCATTTTTATATAAGGCAGGATATAAAGGACCTGTCTATTGTACAGAACCCACAAGAGATTTAATGGCTTTGTTACATTTTGATCTTATTAATGTCTATACTATGAATGGCAAAGAACCACCATATATAGAAGAACACGTAAAAGAAGTAATAAAACATTCTATAACAAGAAACTATAGAGAAGTAACCGATATTGCCCCAGGCATAAGACTAACCTTTCATGATGCAGCGCACATCTTAGGTTCAGCATCCGCACACCTTCATATTGGTGAAGGTAAACAAAATCTTGTTTATACAGGGGATATTAAATATGGTTTTACAAGACTTTTTAACAATATGGATGTCAAATATCCAAGACTTGAATCTTTGATCATGGAAAGCACATACGCTGGTAAACCACAAATGCCATCTAGAATGAAATCTGAACAACACCTTGTTGAGATGATAAACAAAACAGTAGAAGAAGGCGGAAACTGTTTGATACCTGTTTTTTCTGTAGGTCGTGCACAAGAAGTTATGTTAACTTTAGAAGAATATAAAAGACATGGCAAACTAAAAGTAGACCATGTTTATCTAGACGGAATGACAAGACAAGCTTCTGCAATACACACAGTTTATCCAGAATATTTAAAAAGAAACATAAAAACAAGAGTTTTGCAAAATAACTCACCGTTTTTGTCTGAGCTTTTTACAACCATAGACAGTAGTGCAAAAAGAGAAGAAGTTTTAAAATCTAAAGGCTCTGTTATTTTGGCGTCTTCAGGAATGCTTGAAGGAGGTGCCTCTTTAAAATATTTTTATGAGTTTGCACCTAATGAAAAAAACAAAGTAATTATTGTTGGATATCAAGCAAGAGGTAGTCTAGGTTATAAACTACAAAAAGGTTTAAAATCAATGCCAATTGCAAACGAAGATGGAAGAACAAAGTTACTAGACATAAACTGTTCTGTAGAAACAATTGATGCCTTTAGTGGCCACGCTTATAGATCAGAGTTATTAAACTTTTTAGCAAATCTTAGACCAAGACCAAAAACAGTTCTTCTAAATCACGGAGATTCGTGTGTAGAATTTGCTAACCAAATTTCCAAAAAACATCATATAAACGCAACCTCTATACAAAATCTTGAAAGTATAAGATTAAGATAGATTCTTTATGTATTTGTTGATTACAGGAGTGCCTGGCACAGGAAAAACAACCATCGCTAAAGAGCTTAATAAAAAGTTTATAGTTGTTAATGATAGAAACTTTTGTATTGAACAAAAACTAGGACGCGAAAACTCTTCAAAAGAACAAGAAATATCAATCCCTGACTTATCAAAAGCAACCTTAAATCTAATAAACTCTAAAAAAAATCTTATCTTTGAAGGGCATCTTTGGGCAGAACTTCCAAAATCAATTCTTAAAAAAATGGATTTTGTTTTTGTTTTAGTTGCATCAAAAACAGCAATTAGAAAAAGACTAAAAAAAAGAAAATATCCAGAGTTAAAGATTATAGAAAACGTTTTTTCTCAAGAAACAAGGTATATAGAAAACCTTCTTGAACAAAAAAAAGTTTTTTTTTATAAAATAAACGTAAACAATAATCTTAAAGCAAACTTAGAGAAAATAAAAAAGCATATAAATTTTTAGTATGCTAATATATATGTGAGAACATATGATGAAACCATTATCCACTGCAAAAGTTAGAAGCGTAAGAGAAATAAAGAAAAAAGCAAAGATGAAAAAGATAAATAAGCTTATAACAACTATCGTTGTTGTTGTTCTTTTATTGTTGATTGTTTTTTTTTCTACAAAAACTTTTTTTCTTGAAGATTTTAGTTTTTCTGAATTGTTTTCTTCTGATCAAGAGTTTAGAGAAACAGAAGCAGGAATTACGTTTGTTTCTAAAAACTTTGCAATAACAGACGCGATAACATCTTTAGAAAAAGATCAAAATATATCTGTTTTTTATAGTGTACCGTATGACAATCCAGAATACATGTCCACGATACCAGATTTGTTTTACATCTATCCTTCAGTTTTTTCTGCAAAAGGAAAGACAACCACTTTGATTATTGGCATTTTAGATGAACAAAACAATCTTATAAATTGTTTTTCAAATCTAGGAGACCCACAGAAAAATGAAGAACTCACTTATGAAGAATGTGATGAATTAATAAATAAAGAACAAACTCTAATCTATATTAGACATCCAGAAGACAGAGAAAAAACAGAAGTCTATTTTTCAGTTGAAGAAAAGATGATCACAATTGTTCCAAAAAATATAGAAGACCTACACATTGCAACTTTTCTTTTGCTTGAAGCCATGTATGAGGATTTTGAAAATATTATGCAAAAGATAAGAGAATTTAGTATAGATCAAGATATTGATTATATTAATTAATCTGATCTATCTTTAGTTCTTTTTCTTTATTTATTATTATTTTTGCTTCGTTTATAGTTATTAAAGGTTTAGCGTAGTTTTTATAGTCATCATAAGTTATTCTTGGACACGCAGTGTTAATAAAACAATCTACTTTTATTCCTAACAAAGAATCGTTTTTAATTTCTTCACAAATGAAGAAATATGCTTTTTTATTTGATCTTAATAATAGGTCATGTATCTTTTTTGCAGAAGATAATCTTTCTTGCCCTTTTTTAGTAGAAATAATAATTCCAAAAGACTTTGCGTTTTTTAAAGAACTAATAACACCATATCTTTGTCTTATAAACAATTCGTTTTTATTGATTGTTTGGTTTGTTTTTGTTATGGGGTTAATAACAAGTATTTCTTTATTATATTTTAGAAAAAGGTTTTTAGCATGAAAAACACCATCTCCAACAAAGACAAAAGGTGTTTTTTGATTAACGACCGTAGAACAATCACATCCTAACACCATGTGTTTTTCTGCACGTTCTGTTTTTTGCATTGTTTCTAAAGAAATATTTTTTTCTTTAAGTTTTTTTTTAATGTTTTTTATATTTTTTAAATATTGTGCGGTTGTTAGAAGGTTTATTTTTTGATTTGGGTAGTTGTTTGTAATTGTTTCTACGATATAATTTATTTCTTGATCTTTAAGTGTATATTCTAAAGGTATAAAATAAGTTTTTAGTTTATGTTTTTTTCCCATTGGAAAATGTCCAAAATGAATCAGTGTTTTACATTCAAGATCTTTGGCTTGTGTATCTTTAAGATCACACGCACCATAACAAGGATCAACAAACAAAAAAGGGTTATATTCTTTTAAAAGATCAAGAATGTAGGTTGTTTTTGTTTTAAGACCTTCTGGAATCTGGATTGCTAAAGGGTTATCTTTTTTAGTTAGTTTTTTCTTAAGAGAAGATATTTCTTTTTTAAGAATTGTTTCAAGATTTTTCATCAGACATCATTTTTTTATGTTTTTTTCTTTTTGTGCGAATCATATGAAATAAAAAATAACTCAATATCTTAGTTCCTACAAAAAAAGAGCCACCTATAATCACTTTTTGTTGTCTTTTTTTTTCTCTTTCTTCAAGAATCTTTGAGGCTTCTTTTTTTTCTTCAGCACTAAGTAGGTTATAAAACTGACTAAAAGACAAATTTGATTTGATTTCTTCAAGGTTTCTTTGTTTTGATACTCGTTTAATTATTTTTTCTTTTAGGTTATTTAGTTTTGTTTTTTGTGTTGTTGTTAAAACACTATAGAGTTTTTTTGTGTTTTTTGCATCTATTTTTAAAAACTCAATTTTTCTTTTATAAGGATTCCAGAAAAAAAGCTCGTTGTTTTTGGTTTTTTGATTTAGCGATCTAATTTCTTCAGAAATCTTTTGGTTAATGTTTGTGTTTCTAGCATTAAAAACATTTTCTATTTTTATTTGAGAGTTATTAAGCATTTTTTTTTGTTCTATAGTTAGTCCTTTCATTGTGGTTATAGTTAATAAAGTTCCTAACCCAACGGTTGCTATTTTTTTATAAACTTCTTTTTTTTTAAAGGATGATTTTAAGGGTTTTCTTTTTGTTGGAATCATATGTTAACATCTTTTATTTTTTTTAAAAAACAACATATTATAAATATAAATATCTATATATATTTATAGAGATAGAAGATTTATAATTACTTTTGTTTTAGATGTGATATTTTATGGTTAGTTTTGGATTAGATAAAACAAAGATGAAAGACTTTAAGAAAACAAAAAAAGAGATCTTGTTAGAGATAAAACCATCAACAAAACAAGTTTTAAAAGAAAAGAAAATAGTAGATGATATTCTCAAAAAAATAAACCAATCTTCAGGAAGCCATAAAAAAGCAATACTTGCAGGATCTTTTGCAAGAGGAACTCATCTAAAAGATTCTAAAGACTTTGATATTTTTGTTCTTTATCCACCAGAAATAACAAACGAACAATTTATTGAAGAAGGACTGTCTTTAGGAAAACAAGTTTTTAAAGGTTATTTTTGGGAAAAAGCATATTCTCAACATCCATATATAAGAGGAATTATTGATGAATATAAAATAGAGATTGTTCCAGCGTATGATATTGAAAATTTAAAATATTTAAAATCTGCAGTAGATAGAACACCACACCATCAAAAGTTTGTTCAAAAAATTCTTAAAAGCTCTCAAAAAGACGAAGTTAGATTATTAAAACACTTTCTTAAAAAAATAGATGGTTATGGATCAGATGCACAATATGAAGGGTTTGCTGGTTATCTTTGTGAGTTGTTAGTTATTTATTATAAAGATTTTTTAGGAGTCTTAGAAGCAGTTAGCAATTGGCGTTTTCCTGTTAAGCTTGCAGTTGTTGGAGAACAACATAAATATTTAGATGATTTTGATGATTTTTTAGTTGTTGTTGATCCTGTAGATAATAACAGAAATGTTGGTTCAGCAGTTTCAAAAACAACTGTATCTAAGTTTGTTTTAGCTGCAAGAAAGTTTTTAGAAAACCCAACAACTGATTTTTTTAGAAAAAGAGCAGTTAGACAACTAACCTATCATCAACTTGTAGGTGTCATAGAAAGTGTGCCTATGGTTGTTGTACAAATAGATGTTAAAGATACACTAAAAGATATTGTTTGGTCAAAAACTAAAAGTTTGAGAAAAAAGTTAGTTTCTTTTTTAGAAAAGAATGGTTTTTCTATATTAAAATCAGATATCTATTATACAGAAAACAATGACTTTGCATATGTTTTTTTTATGCTAAACACTTTAGAAGTGTCTTCTTTAAGAAAACATGAAGGACCGTTAGTTTCAGATATTGTAAATTCAGAAAATTTTATAAATAATGCGAAAGGGGTTTTTGGGCCGTTTATAAAAGAAGATAGACTTTATGTTATAAAACAGATACAAAAAACAAATGTTAAACATATTTTACAAGACTTTTTAATAACATCTTCAGAAGAAACACATCTTTATGTTGATAAAGAAATAAGAGAACTTTATTTAAAAAATACAGAGCTTGCAGATTGTTTTGCTTGGTTTTTGGTAAAGAAAGAAGTATTTCTTTTGTAAAAGATGGGTCTAAAGGGAATCGAACCCTTGTCTGTTGGTCCGAAGCCAACTGTACTATCCTCTATACTATAGACCCAAATGATTCCTTTTAAAAGATGTTGCTTTCTATAAATATTATATAGTCATACATTTTTATAAATGATGTGCTTTATAGAATATTAGACTTTTTTATAAGAAATAATTTTTAAAAAAAAAGAACCTTATTAAAGAAAAAAGAGGTAATTATTATGAAAAACTGTACAAGCTGTAATGTTGAAGTAGTTACAAACTATACATCTTTTAAATGTCCAAAATGCGGTCATGGAAAAATAGTAAGATGTGATAGATGTAAAACAACTATAAAAAAATATAAATGTCCTGAATGTAAATTTATTGGACCATAAAGGAGTTGAGATATATGGGAGATATATTAACTGTTTATAAGATATATCCAGAAGAAGTAGAACAAACAGAAAAGATTGTGGAAAAGATAAAAGAAAATTTGCCACAAGAATTTAAGTTAAACACAATTGAACTTGAACCTGTTGCTTTTGGTTTAAAAGTAGTAAAAGCTTCTTTTGTTTTTCCAGACAAGATAAGTGGTTTGTCTGAAAAATTAGAAAGTTATTTAAAAGCAATTGAAGAAGTTAGTGAAATTGATGTTTTAGGCCAAACATTAATATGATTTTTTGTGTGTTTTTTAAAAACACC
>PWLL01000113.1 GCA_003559395.1 Candidatus Iainarchaeum sp.
ATCTGATTCGTACGGTCCTGGACGAGGATTTGGCTTGAGTGTCCGACGGACTCGAAGCATGCAGCAACCCAGGTCCGCGCGGTCCTTGCCGGCGCCCGTTTCGGGGCTAACCCGACTTTCGCAACTCAGCCTCCAAAACCGATTTTTTCGGCCCGTCACCGGCTCCCAGGCCGCATATAATCCGGGGTGCGTCTTCAAAATCGCGTGTAGTGAAGACCTACCCTCTTCCCAGCGGCGTTTTCCCATGTATAATGGGTGGCCGTCATGTTTCTACGGAGCACCAAACGGCACAAGGACGGCAAGGAGCACTATTACTGGTCGCTGGTGGAGAACCGCCGCTGCAAGGGCGGAGGGGTGGTGCAACACACCGTCCTGTATCTGGGGGAGATTAACGACAGCCAGAAGGAGCAGTGGATTCGGGCGATCGAGGTCTTCGACGAAGACCGGGGGCGGGCTGAACAGCTCAAGCTCTTCGCCGCGGAAGATTCCCTTTCCAATGCCGCGACCGAAGGGGTGCAGGTACAGCTGAAGGACTTCGAGCTTCACCGGCCGCGCCAGTGGGGCGGGTGCTGGATGTTTACGGAGCTTTGGGAGGAACTGGGGCTGGATAAGTTTTGGCGGGAGCGTTTGGGAACCTCGCGCGAAGGAACCGACTGGGAGCACGTGCTGCAGACACTGTGCTGTTACCGCCTGCTGGATCCGGGCAGCGAGTGGAGGTTGCACCGCAGCTGGTTCGACCAATCGGCCATGGCCGACCTGCTCGGAGAGGATTTTTCCATCGCCGCCAAGGACACTCTTTACCGCTGTCATGACCGGCTTCTTGCCCACAAACAAGCCCTCTTCAGCTTCCTGCGTCGACGCTGGGAGGACCTTTTCGGCCTGAAGTTCGACGTTCTGCTCTACGACCTGACCAGCACCTACTTCGAGAGCGATCCTCCCTTCGAAGAAGGCGACAAACGAGCCTACGGCTATTCCCGGGACAAACGCTCCGATTGTGTGCAAGTGGTCATTGCACTGGTGGTCACGCCCGAAGGCTTCCCATTGGCCTACGAGGTGATGCCCGGCAACACCGCCGACAAGACCACTCTGGGCGGCTTCCTGCAAAAAATCGAAGCTCAATACGGCAAGGCCGAACGCATCTGGATCATGGACCGGGGCATCCCCACCGAAGATATTCTCGAAGAGATGCGTCGGGCGAATCCGCCGGTTTACTACCTGGTCGGCACTCCCAAAGGCCGCCTGGGCCAACTCGAAAAGGACCTCCTCGAACTCGACTGGCAAAACGCCAGTGAAGGTGTGCACGTGAAGCTTCTACCGCGCCAAGGCGAGCTTTACGTTCTGGCCCGCTCCCGGGACCGCCTCAACAAAGAACAGGCCATGCGTCGGCGTCAGCTCAAGAAACTCTGGGGCCGCTTGGCGCAACTCAAGCGGATGGCGCCAGCTCGCGATCAGCTCCTGCTCAAGCTCGGTGCCGCCCGCCAGCAATATCCGCTGGCTTGGCGCCTCGTTCAAATCGAGGTGTCCGCCGACGGAACCCTCGACTACTGCCTGCGCAAGGACAAACTGCGCCAGCGCATCCGCCGCGAGGGCCGCTACCTGCTGCGCTCCAACCTCTGTAGCCAGGATCCCGGCCAACTTTGGCGGCTCTACATGCTGTTGAGTGAAGTCGAGCAAGCCTTCAAAAACCTCAAGGGTGATCTGGCCGTACGGCCGATTCATCATCAGATCCAAGAGCGCATCGAAGCCCACATCTTTGTCGCTTTCTTGGCCTACTGCCTGCACGCCACTCTCCGCTACAAGCTATCGCGCAAAGCCCCCGGCCTGACCCCGCGCTCCCTGATCGAGCAATTATGTGCGATTCAGATGCTCGACGTGCACTTCCCCACCACGGATGGGCGCACGCTGATCTTCAGCCGTTATACCACTCCGAACAAAACCCAGAAACTACTCATCGAACAAATCGGCTTGAAACTGCCCCCGCAATCGCCCCCACGCATCAGCGCCAAGCGCCACCTCGAACCGATGCCAGAACCACACGTGTAGTGAAGACCTTTGACTCCGGCCCCCTAAGAGAAGGGGGCTGGCGGGCCATCAAAGCGCTCAGTTGCGAAAGTCGGGCTAATAAGTGCGCGAAATCGTCGAGATCAAAACGAATGATTCTAGTAACGATGGACAGGGGCCACGTTTCAGGTGTCGGTGGCCCGGATCATGAGGGACTACGAACCTTGGCGTTCCAGGTAGGTAGTTCCCGCCCGGGCGTGACTACAGACTGGGACGCTCCTGTCCGGATTATGCGACACTTTGGTCGCGGACACCGTCTACTGCAGTTACCTCAACTTCGCACTGCTGCAAAAGTGCGGTGTTCATGCGGTGATGGACTTGCATCAGGCCCGTAAACGCGACTTGCTGTTCGCGCAACTGACTCATTCGATCAGTCTCGCGATGTTTGCGATTCGACCCCCGCAGCCACGACCGGAATTGTTGCTCCACCGTGGATGGGTCATAAAGCAATGGGGGGAACCGTGCGTTCGCATCCCCCGCACTCCCACGCGTTTCCACCGCGTTGTTACAATACCATCCGGAAGTACTTCCAGACCCATCTCCACCATGTCATCGTCGGCAACGGCAACGAGTTAGGCAGTGCCACGCAGGAACCGTTCAGTGGCGGAAGCCTCGACTCGAACCTGTGCATCTACCGGCCCGAGAAGGGCGAATCCTCAACGCATAGCAATGAAAAACAAAGATATGATCCTCACTGAAACCAATCCCCTGATCTTTCAATGGCTGTGGCGGGCTGTATTTGGGGCGGCTTGTTGTTGTCTGATGCTCGCCTCTCCGGCGCGTGCCGATGTTCTGAACTTCAGGTACGAGGTCGGCCACTGGAAATACGAGGATCGGCTCGCATGGCTGTACCCTGTCGAGGGGGATGAGGGTGCGATCTACTACTACTCGCCTCACGCAGGATGGATGTGGCACAACCCCGCACTCGGAGAGTGGTTTTTCAGTTGGGGATTCGCATCTCCACAGTGGTCGCGACTCTCGAGTCTGGCGCGTGCCGCGCACCGCGCGGCGATTCCGCACCCCGAGTGGGCGCCCGTGCCGGCAAGCGATCCCGTCACGATTGTGTCGGCGGAGGTGGACGGGGACCGATTGCATGCTACAGTGGAGTACTTGGCCTCCGGACCCGGTTCGTTTCTCTTCCTCTTTGTGGAGGATAGTCTGGCGGACGGCAGCGCGCATGCTTGGATCAGCCGCAACGGGCGCGGGGATTCGGGGGGTGAGTTGATCCGGGAGAGTGTTACCTTCGACCTCGCCCCGCTGGACGTCGATTGGGGCCGTTCGCCCGGGCAGTCCTTTACGCTGCGGATTCCAGTGTTTGAGGCCCTCGATATCCGGACGCACCGCCTGACGCATGACACGGCGGGTATCAACTGGGAGACTGCGGTTCCCGCCCAAGTGAGCGTGGAGTACGGGCTGAGTGAAGGGGATCTCGCGATGAGCACGGACCTGATCGCGCTCGGCAACACGGAGCACCGAGTGGTTCTGCGCGACCTTGAGCCGGAGACGACCTATTTCTATCGGACGGTATCTGTGACCCAGCATGGGACTACAAACACGAGTTCCGTGAGCAGCTTCGAGACTGCGCCGTTGCAGAAGGCTTCCCAAGTGTCCCAGTTCGGCATCACGTGGACATTCAGCCGGGAGCATACCGTCGGGCAGTTTGTGAACGGCGACTGGTGGGTTCTCGGGCCGGTTTCGATCGTTAATATTGACCCGCGGCCGGGGCCGCACCCAAGCGGGGAGTCAATCGCCGACCGGATCCAGGCAAACGTTTGGGGAGATACGAGTCTGCGCGACAATAGTAACTGGGGAAACGGCTCAATGGTGGTGATGCGTCCGGCGGGAGGGCAGTCGTACGACTCTCGAAACTCGAACTACTCATCCAACCCGAGCAATGGTGTCCGGGTTATTCTGCAGGAAGGGCCGCGGTCGGATCCGTTCGTGCTCGAGGCGAACCGCTCGATGATTTCATCTATCAGCCATACACCGGATGACGGGTACCCGAGCCAGTTGATGTTCCACGCTATTATGTGGAGTTCGGGGAAATCCGGGGCGCGGGTGATGCGCACGGCGGCGGTGCTAACGAGTCTCCCTGAAATTCCCCCTGGCGATGCCTTCCGGCCAACGTACATCGGATCTGAAAAGCGGATCGTGCGGCTCGGTGACGTCAGGTGGGACCGGTTGCTCAACCTGAAAGCGGACTGGCGGCGCGAGGAGGTGCCGCCATGGTCGCAGTATGAACGCTATTTCGAGCGACCGTGGCTCGACCACCTCAACGGGTCATGGCAGGGGCAGCTTCTGCTGCCGTCGCAAAACCAGCCTTCGTACGGTCGTGAGTTCGCGCGTATCATCGGAACGGCATCCATGCTGCTGCACATTGACGTGCCGCTCGACCAGAAGGAGAAGCTGCTTATCGGCCTGATGCAGTACGGCATCGACCTGCGCGGAATCGTCGAAGCGGGAGGGACATGGAACGCGGGGGGAGGCCACACCAGCGGACGTAAGTGGCCGATTCTGTTTGCCGGCCTGATGCTCGAAGACGATCACTTCCTGAACATGCCCGAGTCGGCTGTTTTTCACGAGGATACGCAGACCTATTGGGGCCGCGGATGGCATGGACAGCGCGCTCTCTGGCAGATGATCACGCACCACGGCACGCGTCAGCCGTACCTGCACATCTCCCCCACTGATTGGCCCGAGTGGGACAAGACTGCTTCGTTGGGCGGGCGCAGCGGCGCCCAGGTCTCTGAATCGTACCGCACCTGCTGCAACCCGATCGCATGGCCCGGGCAGACTCTGGCCGCACTCCTGATGAACGCGAAGGCGATTTGGAACCACGACGCGTATTTCGAGGGCGTCGACGACTGGATGCGGGAGGGGGACATCTACGCCGCCAACCGGCAGGGCCGTTCGCGCCCATCCATGGAGCGCGGCCTGTTCGATCACGACATCTTTGTGGAACACATGTGGCGCCTGTACCGTACGGAAGCACCGGAACAGCCGCATGGCACCTCACACCGGATGTGGGACGTGAACCAGTCGGGAGCCCTCCGTTGGGTTCCAAACACGATGCCTACGGACCTCGGGCCGCCGGTCTACGGACCTAACCACCCGTATTGACCCGGCTAACTCGCCCGTAGAGCGGGCAATCGAGGACGGGCAATCGAGGACACCCATGTTTCGTCGCGGTCGAGGACGGCCGGCTGGGCTCGCACTCATCAACACAGGCGCCCACGGTGTCGAAATGAGCGATGGCTGCCTCATGACCACGCTCATGCGCGCGCCGTATGTCACGAAGACCGCGGTCGCCCGGGCCTGCAGGGCCAGTGGTTTTGTGGGGGCACTATAGCCGCATTGGCGTTTGTTTGATCCTACCTGGAACGCCAGGGTTCGTAGTCCCGCATGATCCGGCCCCCCATCCGGAAACGTGGTCCCTGTCCATCGTTACCAGAATCATTCGTTTTAAACTCGACGATTTCACGCACTAATTAAATCGCTGTGTTACAATACCAATCGGAACTGTTTGAAACACCACCTCTTCGATGTCACATCCGATCTACTACTCAGTATACCCAAGACCAAAAACAGGATAAATAGTGACTACCAGGAATACTCAAGAACATGCGTTCACGGGCAAGCCGCTGATATCTGATGACGCTGATCCAACTATCGCCCCCAGATGAAATGACCCTGGATTCCCAACCGGAGGGTGACGTGGCGTCCGATTCGACCGGAAACAACAAGCATCACCCAACCCCCAACGGGAAAGGAATGAATCCATGAAACAGAAAACACCCAGTGCGGTTCTGCTCTTTTGCATGTTCTTCGCGATTGGAGCGCAAGCGTGGGACAAAGTCATCGATTTCGATGAATTTGAGATCGGTCAGTACCGAAGCCCTGACGATCCTATTGCCGAACTGTGGAAGGTAACGCGTGACGAAGGATATGAAGCCGGGCTTACCATCGGATTCGCCACCCATCACATCATCGACAACGGAATCGGCGGCCGGATGTACTCACTGACGACCGCTGGCTTCGGCTTCAATTGGGGTCATGTCTTCGCCGCGATGGACTTTGACGAGCCGCTGACCGACAAGGGCACCTGGTACTTCCAGGTTGTCTGGGAAGGGCACAGCCAGGATGTCAATATTTCCTCGCGCGAAGTTCCCGTGGAACGGGTTGAACCTCCGTTGGAGACGAATCCGTGGGGATGGGACGGCCCCCGGGCATGGGGCGCGAAGATCTCCACGGTGCGGATGGGGCGTGACACCGAGCCGATCGTGATCCGGGACGCCAGTGCCTTTCGCAATGCTCAGATCGACTGGATTCCGGGTTTCTGGTATGAGGTCTGGGTGCTGGAGAGCGTCTCGGATAAGACCTACAGTGTTTATGTTCGCTCGGAAGAGGCTGGCATACCGGAGCCGACTGCAATCGTGGTCCTGTCTGGAGAGACGTTGTCCGACTATTACCACTACCGTAGTTCGGCGGAGGAGCTGACCGGGCTCCTCATCGGCATGCAGATCGGACATGCGAACGATCCGATGCTGGGGCACCGGGCGTATTTCAACGCGTTTGCTTTCGACCACAACGCTCACAACCTCACTCGCCCTCCTGGTGTCCCCCACCCTGGCCAAGTCGAGTTTCCCGTGGATCCCGTGGCGCCCGAGGATCCTGTGATTCCTCTGATTCTCTACGGATTTCGCAGAGTCGAAGGCATTCCAGGCGAATGGATGCGTCTGAACACATTCGGGATGTTCGGACCGGATGTCTGGTTCGAGCACGCGCCGTATCTCTATGACTTTGACCTGGATGTCTGGCTCTGGGTGCCGGATCTTTGGATTCCCGCCGTGGTTGATCCGGGCACAGGGGAAGAGACCGAACCCGGCCGGCCGCACGATCCCGAAACCTCCAACTTCTCGGCGCGGACGCCGGGATGGGTTTACATCTGGGACAGCCCGTTTGAGGTGAACAAATGGACGGGCGTTGCCGAATGGGGAACATGGGTCTGGGCCCATGAGGGAGGATGGACATGGATCGAGAACTCCAGGAACGAGATCACGCACGGGATGGAACTGACGCTGGAGATGACGGGGCTGCTCGATCCGTCCGTACTGGTACCGTCGGGAGCCGTGGCGAGCGCCTATCACGGGCAGATCATCGAGAACCTGGATATCCAATACTACGATTCCTTGTCCACCCCGGCGCTGCACATCACGCACAACAACGTAACGGTCCGCAACTGCCGAATCCTTCATGACGGTCCGGCAACCGGGATCGAGATTGCGTCATCCGCTTCCGGGACGTTCATTGAATATTGTCAGATCAACGGAGGGTTCCCGATGTACGGCACCGGCCGAACGGATGGAAACAGGGGCAACGTTGGCGCGATGGTAAGAGGGGCGCCCACCACAATCCGACGTTGTCACTTCCTTGGGATGAGAGGGTTGCAGTTCCGATCCGATGGAGGAGTAATCTTCATCGAGAACTGGCTCGACACGCCGCATATCAACGCGCCTGGTGTGTCCACAGCCATCCTCTCATACCGAGGAAGCATGATGGCAGACCCGCCTTGGACAGTAATCGCCCGCAACCGTGGGGTGTCGGGAACGTCCGGTGGCCTGATGATTTATCCTGTGCTGGGCCCGGCTCGCAATGTCAGGATTGAAGACAACCTGATTGAGGGGGTGGGCCGCGGATTTGGGATTCTCGGCGGCCGGGACGCGGTGGAAGGCAACAGAAACTGGTGCTATAACCGGAACATCCGGATCGAAGGGAACCGTTTCACCGGCACGTTCGGGTGGCCGATTGCGCTAGGTAAAAGCACCAACGCCGCCATCGATCTTGAAGTGCCCGGGAACACTTGGATCAACAACCGGTGGGTCGGATCCAATGAGGACTTGCCTGCGCGGTGCGGGAAGTTCCGGGACGACTGCGATGATCTTGACTGTCTACCGAACGATCCAACACGATAGGGCGAGTGCACGCGAAATCCGGGCGATTCGAATCTCACCGCATCACGCGCCTCCATAGCCTCTTTGATCGACTACTCCACAACCCCAACACAGGATACGGTATGGCCATTTTTCGAGCACAAAAAGAAAGTCGGTACGCGGACAAAGCCCGAACCGCATGGAGAGACTTCTCGAAACGCATCCACCGCTTCCTCGGGCGTTACGTGTGTGTTTTTCTGCTAGCATGCATCTCGGGGACCATCGCCACGGCATCCGATGCGAAGGAAATGGAACCGGCTATGGCCGAGATCGAGACACTTCGGCAACGCGTCTTGTCCCTCTTGCTGGGAGGAGAGAGAGATGGGGAAAGTGGGAGCGAAACCATGCGGCGCCTCGATGAAGCGCGGGATCAGGTCATGGCATCGGATCTCCCGGCAATTGACTGGAC
>PWLL01000064.1 GCA_003559395.1 Candidatus Iainarchaeum sp.
GAAAAAACTCTTTCTTACACTGGCCACGAGGTCTCTTTAGAAAACCTATATAAACCTAACAAACCATATAATATATATCAAACAAAGAAAAAACATGAGTCCACAAGAAATAATAAACCACGTTCTAGAAATTAACAACTATACAGAACTTAACCCAGTACAAGAAAAAGCAACCAAACATCTAACCAAATATGAAAACCTAATAGTTGCTTCTCCTACTGCTTCTGGAAAAACAACCATCTTTGAGTTGTTTATGCTTGACTATCTTATAAACAAAAACAAAAAAGTAATTTATCTAGCGCCCTTAAAAGCACTTACTTTTGAACACTATCAAGAAACTAAAAGAAAATTTGCACACAAACACAATTTAAAAGTTGGTGTATCTACTGGTGATCTTGACTCAAGTTCTAAAAACCTTTCTTCTTATGATGTTTTGTTTCTAACCTATGAAAAGTTTGATTCTATTGTTAGACATAACCCTTCTTGGTTAAAAGAAATAGGACTTATAACAATTGATGAGATTCATGAGCTTGGTGGAGATAGAGGTGCAACTTTGGAGATACTAATAACACAAATAAGAAGTTCTTTTAAAGAAATTAATTTTCTTGGACTTTCTGCAACTATAAAAAACTCAAAAGAACTTGCAGACTGGTTAAAAGGCAACTTGATTGAAAGTAATTATAGACCAGTTCCGTTAGATATTGGAATCTTACATGATAAAAAAATATTCTTTGATATGCAAGAAAAAAACATAGATCAAAATCTAAACATAAAAGACAATGGTCTGCTTGATGTTATTGTTGATACTTTAAAAAAAGAAAAACAAATAATTGTTTTTTGCAACTCCAGAAAAAACACAATGTCTTTTGCAAAAAAATACGAAAAAATCATTTCTAAATATTCAGAACAACAAAAACTTAAAGAAGTTGCAAAAGAGATTGCACAAGTTCTTGAACAACCAACACAACAGTGTCTTGCGTTGTATAGTTGTTTGTCTTCTGGTGTTTGTTTTCATCATGCAGGACTAGTTTATAAACAACGACAAATAATAGAAGATAATTTTAAAAATAAAAACATAAAAGTAATTTTTGCAACACCAACTTTAGCAGCTGGCATAAACCTTCCAGCATACAGAGTTGTTCTTCATAGTATCTATAGATATTCTGGTGGGTTTATGGCACCCATACCAATAAACGAGTTCTTTCAAATGGCTGGAAGAGCTGGAAGACCTAAGTATGATGATCATGGTGAAGCAATAGTAAATGTTTCTAAAGAAAACGAGATACAAAAGATATATCAATCATATATCTTGGCAGGACCTTCTGAGATAGAATCTCAGCTAGCAAAAATAAATCTTTTAAGAACTAATCTTTTGGGAATTATTATGATGAACACTTTTGAAAGTGTTTCTGACATACACAAATATTTTTCAAAAACCTTTTATTTTCATTTGTTTGGAAACAATCTTGAGCTTGAAGAAACAATAAACGAGATTATTGAAGAGTTTTTTGATTTTTGTTTTTTAGAAGGCAATTTTTCTTCTTTTAAGCTTACAAACTTAGGAAAAAAGGTTTGTTTATTATATCTAGACCCAATATCTGCAAACAACATAATAAACAATCTTAAAAAAGAAAAAACAGACCACGAAGATATTAAAAGAATCTATACGATCTCAAACACGTCTGAACTTTATCCATATGTAAACTACAACCATAAAGAAGAAGACCTTTTATTTGAAATTTTTGAAAATATAAAAAAAGATATTTTCTTTGATTATGAAGATATTAATCTTCTTAAAAAAATACAACTGTCTAGACTTATAAAAGATTGGATCTCTGAAGAAAAAGAAGATCATATCATAACAAAATATAAAAGCAGTCCAGGACATATACAAGAAATAACTAACAGATCAAAATGGATAAGTCATTGTATCTTAGAGCTTTGTAAGTTTTTAGAGATTAGTCTTTTAGAATATAAAAAATATAAAGACTTGTCAACTAGAATAGAATATGGAATAAAAGAAGAACTTGTTGAACTAGTAAAACTTAAAAATATCGGTAGAGTAAGAGCTAGAAAATTGTATAACCACAATATAAAAACAATCTCTGATATTAAAAAAAATCCAGAAATGTTTATTGCAGTTGTTGGTAAGTTTGGACAAAAAGCATTAAGGGAACTAAAGATAGACTATACAGGCGATAGTCTACAAAAAAGTCTTTAAGTTTTTTCAAATTTTAGATTTTTAAAATACTTTATTTAACAATTTCATTTATTTTTTTCAATAATTTTATATATGGCACAAAATAAACAGACGTATTTTCTTTCTTTATTTCTCCTTCAAACTCTTTTGTTGCTATAAAACCAACATCTGGTTTATATTTTGTTAAAAAAGAATTAAATGATCTTGAAAGATTTTCTTTTTTTAAAGTACTTTTTACTTCTATTGGAATTATTTTTCCAGATTTTTCAATTATAAAATCAACTTCTGCATTTGATTTTGAATTCCAATATTTTACTTCAAACTCATTATTAATAAGTTCAAGTAAGATAAAATTTTCATGTAATTGGCCTATATCTGATCTAAAACTCACATCTTCTAAAAAATTATTATTTACTTGGTTTCTAAGACCAAGATCATAAAAATAAACTTTTTTACTTTTATTTATTTCTTTTTTTTTATTTCTAAAAAAAGGTCTTATTTCTATATATATAAAGGTTTTATTTAATATATTCAAAACTCTTTTAAGTTCTTTATATCTAAAACCTGTCAAAGAAGAAAGATTTACATAGTTTATTATGTTTCCTATTTGTAAAGAAAGTGCTTTTATTAAATCATTAAACATAAAATCATCTGACAAAACAATTATATCTTTTATATCTCTTAAAGCATGTGTGTTGTATATATTTTTTAACACTTGTTTTTTTTCTTCTTTATCTTTAGCTAATACAACTTTAGGATAGCCTCCATAAATAAGATATTCATCTAAATATTTATTTATTTTTTTTAAAATCACCTCTTTATATTTATTTTGCACATATAAATTATATAAATTTTCATCTTTATATCTTAAAAACTCACTAAAAGAAAAAGGATATAAATTAAAAACAAATATTCTTCCTACTAAATATCTTAAACATTTGATAGCAATATCTACTGATGAAGATCCAGATACAATTATTTTTGTTTTCTTATAAGTATCAAATATGTATTTCAATTGAGGACCACATTTATTTGCATGTTGTATTTCATCTATAAATAAAATATCTGTATCTTTTACATATTTTTCAATAAAAGAATCAACATCTGTTATAAAAAGACGTAAATCAGAAATATTATCAAAAGAAACTTCTTTTATATTTTTATTTTTAATATTAGATAAAATATGTTTAATTATGGTTGTTTTTCCAGATTGTCTAGGACCTACCACTGCAAGAATTTCTTTATTATCAATATATTTTAAAAGAATTTCTTCTAAATTTCTTCTTATATAAATCATTTATACACATCCTTTAATATATTATATATATAGAAAGAAATTTAAACATTACTTTTTTTTCATTTTTGTAAAAATAAACCTGGTTTAAATTTATAAAAAGTAAATTTTAACCTGGTTAAAAAAAAGAGCTGTTTAATAACGCCCGAGTTGAAAGTAAATATCTTTTAAAAATAACTTTAACACCAACCAATCTTTTCTGGCTTTATCAATTCTCTTAAAAGATTTGTTGCATATTGTCCTTTATCAAGCACAAAAGAAAGCTTTATTTTCTTTTTTCCTGGATTTATTTCATCGTCTGTAATCTCTTCTAGCTTAAGATCATACACTTCTGAAACAAATTTTCTATACTCTCCTTGACTAGACAAAGCTCCATAATCTTGATTTTTAAAATCTAATAAAGAGATATCTTCTTTTTTAAGAACTTCTCTTTCTAATTGCCCTGCTAACCCTGAAGAAAACTGTGTTTCATATCCAAATAAAGGAAGATGTATCTTGTCGTTTATTATTTTATCTCCTTCTATCTGTTTTACACCAAAGCCTTTTTCTAATCTTAGATTAACAAGCTGATTAAATAAAAAAGATTGATAGGCATGAACAAAAAGATACTGAATGCCTTTAGGCAAACACTTTATAGCACCAAGATAATCTTCTGGCTGGTTTGCAAGATGATTTAACATCTGTTTTTCATAACCTGCTCTTGCTGGAAAATCAGAAGCGTGTTTTCTATAATCTAAATCTTTTTTAAGATCTTCTCTTGCTTTTTTTATATGTTCTTCTTCATATTCGTTTGTTTGTGTAAGATACAAAATAATTGCTTCTTTGTATTTTCTTTGCAACAAGAGTTTACCAATTTTATGTGTTATCTCTCTAACACCACCAAATCTTTGTTCGCCGTAATAATTAATAATTCCTTTTTCGTATATTTCTTTTACAAATTCTGAAACTATTTTGTCCAGGTAATCAAACAAAGAAATTTGTCTTACAGTTATAATAAATTTATTTTGTTTAAGATCACCAATTGTAATTTCTTTTTCTTTATAAGCTGGGTTATATATTTTTATATTTTTATAATAAAATTTAGAGATTCTTTCTTTTGGCACATCAGATATAGAAATTCTTTGACAAGTAATAGCTCTTTTGTCTTTTAATCCAGCATATCCTATTTTCTTTTTTGAAATTCTTAAAAATCTTGAAAGTTGATTAATTGCTGCAGTTGTTGAAAGTCCTTTTTTTTCAAAATCAACATGAAGAATTTTCTTTTCTGGATTTTCTAAGAAAAATTTATCCCACTCAACATACACTCTTTTATCTGGAAGATATTTTACTTGTGTTTTATAGTCTACGCCAATTTCTTCTACAATAAAATCGTCTGCAATTTCTTTTATTCTGCCACCGATTGGTTGTGTTGTTGTTAAGTATAGATATTTCATATTTTTCACTTGTATCTTAAAAAAGCCCCGATTCCTCCAAAGGCTCTATAAAACTGCATTCCTTCTTGTGTTTCTGTTGATACAACTTCTATTTTGCTTCCAAAAGGTTTAGCAAAATCAACAATAAAGTCAATAAAGTCTGCTTCTTCTAAAAGTTCTGTTTTTTTACCACAGGTTTCACAGCTATTTTCCATTTCTTTTTCTACTTGTAAAACATTATCTTTATCTTTTACAACTTTTGGAATAATCTTATCACATGAAAAGCACTTAAACTTTAAAACAGTCCAATCGATAGTTTCAGAAATTAAAACACTAGCAACTTTTCCAAGCTTTATAGCTTCAAGCACTTCTAAAAACCCATAGGTTGCAAGATTATTTTTTGCAACTTCGCCAAAAAATTGATTTACTAGTTCTTTTTCTTTAACAATAGATAGGTCTTTAAGAATATCTGAGCCTTTATCTAAAATTTCTTTAATTCCTGATTCGTCTGTATATCCAACATCTACTGTGCCTAAAATTTTATCTTTTATTCTATGATCTAGACCAGAAATGTCTATAAAGTCATGTTTGGTATGTCCTGGCCCTCCAACAATAATTCCTTTTAATTTTTCTTCACCTACAAAAGCAGCATTAACACGTTCTCCAACTCTTCTAAAAAAAGATTCTGCTGCTTTTTCTCTTAGTCTTGCAAACCTAGCTGCTGAGTTATGCACAACGAGTCCGTTTGCTAAAAAGTTTTTATTTACTACTGAGATGTCAATCATTTTTGTTTTTTTAGATGTTTTTTGTATTTCTTTTATTTGTACTGGTACGATAGGATTTTTGTATATTTCTAACAACTCAGAATATACTTTTTTATTTTTTATTTTCTTTAAGATAGATTCTTCAAACCTTTTTTTACTTATCTTACTTTTATTATTAAAATAGGCACTAACTTTAGGAAACAATTTTAGATTACAATTATTTTCTTCGATAATCTTTCTTATATGTTTGCCTGAAAAAATCATTTGCCTATCATAATTTGTATTTGATTTATCTTTAATAAGCTTATCTAGTGTTTTGGATTTTTCAAGAGAACTGAAATTTATTTTTTCTTTAAAAATTTCTAAAGATTTTTTTTCTGAAATACTTATTATAAAGTTTGAGTTTCTACTTGTTTTATTACCGCGTTCTATAAAAGAGCTAATTATAGAAAACCTAAGTAACAACAATTGCATTTCTTGAGCCATTTTTTTATTTTTAATAGATATGGTTATGTTTTTTCTATTTTTGTTTATGTTAGCTTTTGCATCAAAAAAACCTTTTAAAAAACTTGCAACAACATCGTTTTCTGATCTAGTGATCTTTTTAGGTATTCTTGAGTTAAAGTGTTCTTTTATTTCTATAAAATTATCTTTTATTAATCTTGTTAATGATCTACTTGTAAAATTTAGTTGATTATTTTTATTTTCTTTAAGTTTATAGTTTGAAGTAATATTAAAATAATTATCATATTCTTTTTTATAATCTTGTAATATGTTATGTTTTTCAAAAAAGAAAATACTATCTTCTTCTATACAACCTACACCCATAAAATAACCAACAAACTTAGAAAGTTTTGAGTCTAGTATTTTTGGAAGTTTTATATCTTTTTCTTTTATCTTGTTAACATTCAACATTTGTTTTTTTGATTTAATATTAATAATCTCAGGAACAATTAAAGAATCTTTTTTTATTAAATCTTTTGCTTTTTTTTCAATAATTTTATAACCATCGTTAACAAAAAAAACATGATCTTCACTTGCTTCAATTTCCATTCTTGGGTTTTTTGTTATTATCTTGCATGTTTTAGTTTTGTTTACTTCCCAGACTTTATTTATCTTTGAGGAATCATTCACATATTTTTTATTAAAATATACAGAATTAACAAAGCTATTTGACTTACAATCTTCAATATCTGTGATGGTCCCATCACTTAATTGAACTAGACAATCTTTCAAACACTGTCCACCAGCCCTTGTTTTTCCAGGTACCGCTGATGTTGATCTTTTTATTATTCTATATGTTTTTCCTGTTATTAACGCAATAGTTGCTTCTCTTTTATCAACGGCAATAACACCATACACTTCATCATGCGTCATCTGTTCTTCTAAAGGAGCTGTATGAAAAGAAGAATCACACCAATAAAGTTTTGTTTTTAGTTCTTTAGGTGGTTCAATATCTAATAAAATTACATCTGTTTTAGAAGGATTTTCAGAAACATCTCCTGAAAAAAGAACAAGTCCGTTTTTAGGAAGTTTAAAATCAATTTGTCTTAGGTATGTGGTTATTCTTTTTAAGGCTGCTTGTACGTTTTTTCTTGTATGTTGGCTTTTTATGTTTGATGATTGACTAATTTCATCAGTAAGTTGTTTAGTAACACTACTTCTATCTACGTTTGGTGGAAGATAAAGGCTTATAAGTTGTGTTCCTTCTCCTGTGTATTTTTTTATTTCTTTTATTTTCTTTTTAACTATCATTTTTTGATATTCGTCCATAAATAATACCTTTTATAAATATAAAATAAGTTATAAATTTTTTTCTTTTTGTTAGAGAAAATATAGCAACATGTTGATTTTCTTTATATTTTATAAAATATTATATGTCTGCATGTTTTTTTAATGATTTGGTTTGATATGGAAAATCAATCCATATTTTTTCAATAACTTTATTTATATAAAAGTTAGGAACAAATTGAGTATCTTTTTTTTGTCTATAGAATATGCCTGCACAGTCTATTTTTTTTATATTTTTGTATCTTTTAAAAAGATGGTCTGCAATAATATTGATTGTTTCTTCTAGAATGTCATCTACTAAAAGAATGTTTCCTTGTATTTCTTTAAAACTTGAAACTTCTGGTTTTACAATATATTTGTTGTCATCACATTTTGCAGAGATAATTCCTAATGGAAGATCAAGTATTTCAGATAGTAGTCTTCCTAAAAGAAGTCCTCCTCTTGCAACACAGACAATCTGATCATATTTTTGATTAGATTCTTGTATGTTTTTAGCAAGATCAACAGAGAGTCTTTCAAATTCGTCCCAAGATATTCCATACATAGTATATATTAGGAACGAATATAATTAAAAAACAATTTATTTTTAAGAAATTTGAAATTATTATATTGGCTGATATAAAAAAATTATTTTTTTAAAAAAGAATTATATTTTATTCTATTAACGTTTTTGTTGAACTCCAAATCTGTGTAATTTGTTCTAAATCTAAAACACCAGAATATGCTTTAGCAAACTTAATCAAACCATCAAAACCCCTATCAGTAGAAGTTGAACGATTACCAATAGTCAAAGGATTAGTAGTAGTAATATCAGTCAAATGATTGGTTTGTTGGTTTGCTGTACCACTAAGAGCAGGTGCGTTGTTTAAATCACCTA
>PWLL01000007.1 GCA_003559395.1 Candidatus Iainarchaeum sp.
AGAGGTCAAGACTCTGGCTGACTTTGGGCTATAACTCTAAGGATTGGAGGTATTTATGATTTAATGGAAAGTTATATAACCTTACATATCATATATTATATGTAAGAAGTGCCCCCGATGATGCTTCGGTGGAGGGGTATTTGGAAAAACAGATTGGATAGCTACTTGAAAAACAGAATTAGAAGGTTTGGATATGTCAGACAAGAAATTCAACGATGTAAAGAAGTCATTAGAGAAAACTTCCGAATGGAAGAACCTTGACGAGGAAACGGCAACCAGAGTATTAAATGAAACGTATGGGAAATATAAAGACCGATACGGCGTTCCCACTATTGTGTCGTTTATTCGTGGAAAACTCCGTAATGAGAAGAAATCAATTGATGCAGAAAGTGTAACCGGATTTACTCTTGGTGGGTGTGATAGAGAAGGAAAGAAACTTCCCGTTTCTCACGTTCTTGTGAAGAGCGATAAGAAAATGGAGAAGATTGTTGCTTGGAAGCCGGGTATTATTCCATCGGGTGCGCACATTGTGACAATTAAAGGCACTTTCAACGATTCTTTTATGAATTACCAGATTGAAGAACTCGTTGAGGCAAAGCCCGTTGATGATTTAAGTAAAATTTCGTCTGCGGCTTTGACAATAAACGATGAATCACAGTTTGAGAATTATCTTGGTGCTGGTTCTCCGTGTATGGTAAAGGGGCGTATTGCATACGTTAATCCTGTTTTTAACAAGGATGATGAGGGCAACCGTGCCGATGCAAACCCAATTCTCTTCAATGGGAACCTCACATGCGAGATTGTTCTGGAATATGACGGTCTGGTATCTCTGAATCTTCGTTTGAACCCACAGAATAAGGGGAAACCCTATGTTGGAATATCGGATATTGACAATCTTGTCGAAGATGCAATGACCGATTTTGAAACCGCCGAAGATCAGGCGAACTTCCTCCAGATGGCACTACAGGGACGGATGGTTCTGGCAACCGGAGATATTATGAATATCTCTGAGAGATTCACCAAAGAAGGTGAGAGGAAACTTCCGGTCTACATCAGTGTTGGTGGGATTATTGAAATTCCAGAAGAAGCACAGACTGTAGATAAGCCAAAAGAGGAGGAAATTGAGAAGGAATTTGAACAGGATGCGGTTCCTGTCAATTCTAAGACAATTAACGCTCTTGCCGAACAGATTGTAGAATTCTGCAAAACGGTGAATAAAACGCCAACAATGGTATCACCAACCTCGCTTAAGAAAGCCGGAATCGGTGAGGGATACACAAACGCAGGTATTGAACTCGGTATTCATAAGGCTAAGTCGTTATATGATAACGGCGCAAAACAGGCGTGATCTTATGGCTGTATTCAAAAAGAGCGTTCGTCATCAGAAGAAATTGAAGATGTCTATTGTTGGGCCAAGTGGGAGTGGGAAAACCTACTCATCCATTTTGCTTGCTAGAGGGATTGTTGGAGAAAAGGGTAAGATTGCTTTCGTAGATTCGGAAAATCGCTCTTCTGAATTATATTCCGACTTAACGGAATTTGATACCGCACAGTTGAGTGAGAAAATAACTATAGAAGAGATAGAGGACGCTGTAAAATCAGCTATTGATGGAAACTACGATATTCTGGTAATTGACACAATCACTCCTGTCTGGCATACCATGTTAGAGATCCATGAAAAATATGCACGACAAAGCGGTAATTCCTTCACTGCTTGGAATAAAGTGACTCCTTTATACAATAGGTTCGTAAACGGGATTGTTCGGGCAAATATCCATATTATCTTCACCATTAGAGCAAAGACCCAATATGATGTTGTTGTTGGTGATGATAAAAAAATGACACCGAAAAAAATGGGTATTGGTCCGGTTTTCCGACAAGGTATTGATTATGAGCCTGATATTGCCTTCGATATGCACTTCAATGGCGAATCTAATGTCGCAATGGTCACTAAAAGTAGGATTAAAGTTCTCCCATTAGGTCATGAATTCATACCTTCTATCGAAATTGGAGAGAGTATTAGCGCGTGGTTAAGCGGTGGCGCTGTAGAAGAGATAGAATCAGAAACAAAGCCTGTAGAGCAGAAACCAAAAAGAGGAAAGACGGTATCGAAGGGAGATGAAAATCTATGGTGATATCAGTTAAAATCACAAATCCTCCGGGATCTGGGCTTTGTTTCATCAATGTGGGTAGAGGTGCAATTCCTCCCTATGTTTTTGAGAATTTGGATAATACACTCTCAGATTACGTTAAAAATTTTGAATGGACAGAGAAGTTCAAATCAGGAGAATGGGATGGGAAATACCATCTTTTCAAGAAAGCGTCCAGTGGCTCTTGGTATTTTCCAATTGGTTACTTAAATGAGGTCGTTTCATATCTTCAATCTGAAAATATCGAAATAGACGCAATTAACCTCCAAAAGCCGAACTGGACTAAAAAACTTGATATTTCGTGGAATTCTGATAAGATTGAGCTTAGAAAGTATCAGCGTGATATTATCGAAAAAATAATCGATTACAACGCACCATGCACGATTCAGATACCAACTGGTGCAGGAAAAACGGCAATTGCGTTAAATTACGCTTCGATATTGAAAAGACCGTTTTTAGTGGTCGTTCATCGAAAAGAACTCCTGTATCAATGGAAATCAGAAATTGAAGCAATGTTTGGAGTTACACCAACTATTATTGGCGATGGTCGAAAGGATTGGTCTGGTGACATCGTTGTCGCAATGGTTCAAACTTTGCACAAGATTGTTAAATCGGGCGTTAAACTGGCGTTTCCGTTGATAATTTTTGACGAGTGTCACACATTACCCGCTAGCGAGGCATATTCAACGGCAATGTCAATTGGAGCAAGGTGGAGGCTAGGATTGTCTGCAACAGCACGTAGAGAGGATAATAAAGATAAAATGCTGTGGGGTGCGACTGGATCGATAATTTGTTCACTTACTGTGCCGGATTTGGTTAAGAAAGGATACCTGATAGAACCCATATTCAGGCTCATAGAAGCCCCTTATCCTTCACACATCATTGGAAATAGGGAGAAATACGCAAATGTCTACAAATATGGAATTGTCCATAACTCTGAACGAAACAAGAAAATCTTTGATGAAGCGAGAAAAGGTGTATTAGATGGGAGAAAAACCTACATCCATGTTAGACACATCAGACACGGAGAATTATTGAATAGAGAGATAAATGGGTCTGTATTCATTCATGGTAACAGTAAAGATAGGGAATCGGCATTAGAAGCGTTTAAACGTGGTGAAATTCCTTGCCTCATCTCTACATTGTTAAAAGAGGGAGTAAACGTGCCTATAGCCGACAAATACATAAATGCGGCTGGTGGGGCTTCATATATCTCAACAATCCAGACTGCGGGGAGGACTCTTAGGACTGCTGAAAACAAAGAAAATACAATTATTGTGGATTTTATTGATAATGCACACAAATTTCTGGAAGAACACACCAGAATGAGGTTTGATGCGTATAAAGAAGTTTATGAAGAGTATTTTGACAATGCAGAAGTTATAGGTGGTTAAAATGGGTTTAGATATTAAGTTATTTAGGGTTTTACAGTGTGTTTGGGACGGAGGAACGACACACAATATGGTTAAAATGGCAAATGAAATACCTGTTAGATGTATTAAAGATAAGCCTATAACAGCGTTTTGTTACATTTGGGACCCACACAATCTGGGAATCTTTCTCGCAAAGGATATGATTGAGCCATTGCATATAATAATATCAAGTATGTTATTAGAATATGATTCTCTGATTAAATTCAATCCTGAGAACGGATGGGGAAGTTATAACGTATTCCTTCGGTTTTTGGTTGATTATTTCCTTGCTTGTAAGGAAAACCCAGAATCATATATTGAGGTGTATATATGAAGCCAATTCAGCATCAACGGTATTTAAATTATATCCCGAAAGAGGAAATGGTAAAGAATGGAGAAATAAGGATGGATATTGTTATAGGAGGAACATATCGTGTAAATGATGAGGTTACATTCATAAACGGGTTATATGCCAATAATGTGTTAAAACGGGCTAGGATCGCCACCATTGAGCCATTATATATGGATAAATCTGGAGTCTATACGGTCATTGGGTCTGAACAAATACTGAATGTATGGAATAGTGAGTTTGTTAATTCTCTCGCATTGGAGTATGGGTTACGTGATTGGAAGGAATTTAAATTTCTATTCACTAAATTACACGGATTACAAGCAAAAATGAAATATCAGGTTATTCGATGGTGATTGAAAAATGTTAAGAATTGCACACGATTTGGATTATACTATCCTCTGGTCGGATGTTATGCCAAAACCAGCTAGGATTTGTGCCGATTCAGCACCGTATCTGAAAGAATGTTATATCGGGAAGGAGAAGGACATTAAGATGATTATTACAGGACGACCAGAAAGCGAGCGACCAGAAACAGAGGATTTATTGAGGAGTTTTGGAATTGATGCAAAATTAATCATGAATCCTATAGAAAACTTCAAAATGGAGCATATTGCTACAATAAAGGCTCAATATTTGTATGTTAATCTAATTAGCTTCTATGTGGAGGATAATGATTTCTACCGTAAAGTAATGTCCGAATATTGGGATGGAAAATGTATTAGTAGCGAGGAATGGATGAATTATGTTTGAAAGTAACAAGAAACACAAATTAAACACTAGAGCGGCGATTTCCCAGAGTTTATCGGAAGGGAAATCAATAACCCTTAAATCTTCGGTTAATTCAAGAGAAACCGTTGTATTTGTGTTTAATTCAACAACAAACCTAGTAAATGCTTATGGTGCTAGGTCTTTCAGAGAAATGAGTACATATACCTTAAACCAAGCAGGAGATTACATATATAAGAATTATAACCGTATAATCTGGTGATTTGGTGAGTAAATGGATAAATGACGATGGATATTACAATATTCGTATAAACGGGCGTGTAATGTTAGAACATCGTCACATCATTGAGCAAAAAATAGGGAGGGAATTAAAAGAAAAAGAGCGGGTTCATCATATAAATGGGGATAAATTAGATAATAGACCAGAAAATCTGGTTATTTTATCTAATAGAAGACATACAGCATATCATAATACGGGGAAATTAGAGCCTATATGGGCATTTACTACCTGTTTATACTGTGGAAAAGTAATTGAACGAAGAATTAAGAAAATGAAAGAAAGACCACATTCTTTCTGTAACAGGGAATGTTATCGGTTAGGAGCGCATTTAGCACCCGGAAACAATCGGAAGGGAATTAAGAAAGCAAAAACAAGTTTGGGGATTAAAAATGACTGATTTGACAAAAGAATGGCTAACACCACCAGAAATAATTAATCTAGTATTAGAGGTTTTTGGTGGTGAAATAGACCTTGATCCATGTTCCAATCTGGGAATACCCAATATTCCGGCAAAGAAACACTACGATATTTATTCAGACGGATTGAAACAGAAGTGGAAGGGCAAAGTATTCCTTAATCCTCCATACGGGCTTGATGTTAATAATTGGGTCAATAAACTTATCAGAGAAATGGAAAATTTCGATGAATTGATACTAGTTGTGGCTGCACGAACAGACACGAGATGGTTTAAGAAATTAAACAAGTTTCCGTGGTGTGGGGTTAATGGGAGAATTAAGTTTATTAAATACAATTCCTTAACGAAAACTCAATATGAGAATCAATCCTCTCCTGAATTCCCTAGTGCGATATTCTATATCGGTAAAAATCTTCAGAAGTTTATATCGGTATTTTCACGAATTGGCCCGATTTGGATTAATTATACTACCACAACGAATGAAAACAAAAACGATTCCAACTTCAAGGTTTGTTCCGAATGCGGATTGATAAAATCAATGGAATCATATTATTTCAAAGCGGGAAAACCATTCAAACAATGCAAGTCCTGTATAGCGAGGTTAAGGAAAACTAAGCGTAAAAAGCAGATATATAAGAATACGACTATCATAGATCCTGACGATTTACGAAATATGTTTAATGAAGAGAATCTATCCGTTTCAGAAATAGCGTATATTATAGGAAGAACACCGAAATCTACGGGAGCATTATTGAGAAGATTTGGGGTTGATACACATGCTAGAAGGGGAAAGTATCAGAGGGACTGAAATTAGTAGGTGTGAGGTTTGTGGAGAATTTATCACACACGGTTCAAAATGTTGTCGGAATTGTTATCAAAAAGTTCCAAGAATCTATAAGCGTTCAAATGATATATGTAACGAGATTAATTCGATGATTCAACCATATTTAAAGTCTGAATTGGTATCTCCTTTATATATATCGAAGGAAATTTCAGAAAGGATGATAACAACATCACATAAGCCAACGATAGCCAGATTTGTAAGGATTTTGTTAAAAGACTACGGATACATAAACGATCCCAATTGCACGGCAAAACGAAACAGATTAATGATATTCGCTGGTCTGGATGGAGAAAATAATGAAAGGAAAAAGACCGTGTAAATTGGGGTGTATTTTCTTTGTTGAAGAAGATATGGGGATAGTTATAATATGGTCGTGTAGATTGATGAATAAACAAATTGGGTATGAAACAGACGGTGATTTGTTAGATCCTCCGGGGTGTGATCACTGGACTGATGGTGCTTGGGATATGCGAGCAATTCCTTAAAAGACAATTTAAAATCGTTTGGTAGGTGAATTATGTGTAAAGTATCGCGCGATTATGAAAAACTGAATGATTACTACTGGTTATACACACAATATGTTGTTAAAGGGCGTTCATCAACAAAAATAGCGAACGAAGTTGGTTGTCACAAATATACCGTAATTAATGCACTAAAAAAACACAAAATTGAAATTAAACCACGTGGTGGTTATCATGGGGTTACTCGCGGTAAGGCAATCTCATTGCGCCCTGCAATGTATAGTATGCCAGAAGAACTCGCTAAAGTGCTTAAATTACCATCAAATAAGGAAGAAAGATGAAATTAGGTGATATGATATGGGTTATGATGAAAGTGTCTTTAAAAGGGCTGTAGATTCATATGGTAGTGATATGCAGCAGATTGTTTGTGTTGAAGAACTTTCAGAGTTAATACAGGCTTTATGTAAAGAAATGCGACCACATCGAAGAAATATGTTAGTTTGTCGTAAACAAGACATATTATCAATCGCGGAGGAATTATCTGATGTTGAGATAATGTTGTAGCAAATCAAGTATGTTTTCGATAATAAGACTCAATCGGGAGTTAGATTCTCTGAATTGGTTAAAAGCCTAAAAGAGATGAAAATTGAGAAGTTAGAGAACAATATTACCGATTATAACAACAAAATGGAATCTTTTTCATCTATGGTGGATTAAATGGGATTTATTGGAAGATTATTGGGAAAAGAGGGTAATAATGAATTTATCCTCAAAATATCGTTAATTAACGATATGGGTGAAGTAATATCGTTAAATCAATATCCTGTTACAGATGGGTGTGTAATAGAGTATGATTGTAAATTGGAAACTAATGTGGAACATATATCCGAAACTATCTGTATAATGATGTCACACATTATGTTCTCCAATCTGGACAGGGTAACGAAAGTAGAGTTTGAAATAGTGAGGAAATACCATGTTTAATTGGCTTATAAAACTAATTTGTCCGGCAAATGACGATAATGAGAAGATTACGGCTCTTAAAGATGAGGTATTTGAAGCTGAGATTAAAATCAATGAATTACAAGACCAGCTCAACGAATGTATGGATATAAAAGACGCCAGTATATCGGTGTATTCTGAATATAAAGATATTCTTGGAGCGTATTTCTGTAAATTTGAAGATAAAAGACAGATTACAAGAAAAGAGTGTATGACGGCATTTAAGCCGTTGATTTTAACCGACACAATACAGGCGTTTGCGGATAATCTGTATAAAACAGTCAGTAAAAGTGATATGGAAAAATTCTTGGTTAAGGATAAAACAAGCCTCAGAAAATATTATGTAACGGAGTTCTTTGATTGTGACGATTTTGCTTTCAGGCTTAAAGGGAACATAACAACCCAGAATAACGCCGATATTGCATTTTTTATCGTATGGACATCAACACACGCATTTAATGCGTTCATTGACCATAACCACAAAGTATGGTTCATAGAACCACAAACAGACGAGATTCTAGACCCTGTTGATACTCACCATCATTATTATAATGGATTGGCGGTTATTATAGGTTAGAGGCGATCATTATATTCCGATATAAAAATGGTAAAATATGGGTTAGAAA
>PWLL01000002.1 GCA_003559395.1 Candidatus Iainarchaeum sp.
ATCTCTCCGTTCAGTTCGTGGATGATGGTGTCATCTATGATCTGTACGGCAAGAACGGGATGCAAATGATCGGAACCGAAGGTCACACCAAGAACGAGATCTACGAACGCCTCACTGAAGGACTCCGCTCTTGCGACGAGTGTGGTCGTTGGACCGATGCAGGCGCGTACCCGGACTGGGTCAACGGCGTCTGTGAAGAATGCGATCCGAGCATCCTGGAAGACGAGCCAAGAGGGGACGACATGACCGAAGAAGATGCCGACCTTCACGAGCGCGACACGCTCCGCAGAACCAAGCCCATCGGGTACTTGGTCATGCGCGCGTGGGAGGAAGGCAAGCTCCGTTACCAGGATGCGAAGCCTGATCTCTTGAAGGAAGCTCTTCACCTGGATCTCAGGACCTCGATCGGGTCTGGGATCGAGTTCGGGTACGAGCCTTCCACCGATCTCGTTCGTTACGCGTGGCGGACCATCGATGGAGTGGAGGAGGACATCGATGGATTCATCCATGTGCTTGCCGATGCTGTCGGTGAAGATAGTCCACTCCGTGAGTACATCGTGACTGAGCTGACGACTGTGAGCGCAACCAGCGAAGATGACGCGATCGAACGGGTCGTCAACCGGATCGGTAACCAGGAAGTCGTCGCTCAGGAAGCCGAGTTGACGGACGATGAGCTTCTGGAATATCCACGCCCTGACCCACTTCCGATGGGCGTCAAGCAGGCTGAGGAGAAGAATGATGACGACCAGGGATGAACTCAACGAGCTGGTTCTCTTCCACGAGGCATTCGCAGAAGAGATGGGATGGGAGCAGCCACCGGTCATGCTCGTGTCCGATCTCAAGGACCAGTTGATGATCTACATCTTGGCCGAGGGTCATCCCGCTGATGCTCTGAGGACCCTGGAGCCCTTCGAGGATGTCAAGTGGGTCGTCTTGGTGTCTGAAGGATGGACATATCCCGAGTTCCTCATGGATCAGTACACCACTGAAGAGGGTGTCAGGAACCTCTACAAGTTGCAGCCTCCGTCTCAACATCCACAGCGGGTCGAGGTGCGTCACGTGGTTGGGGTTACACCCGATCATGTCGCGATGGCTCATCGAAGGCGTGGAGAGGAGCCTACGCTCTTCACTGACGACGAGGATGAGCTTGAAGGAAGAGTCACTGAACAGCTCGTCCGGATCGTAAGAGGATGAAGGCTGTCATCATCGACATGGATGGGACGCTATGTGATGTGTCATCCATCCGTTACTTCGTCAACCCGGACCACCCTGATTTCCCAGGGTTCAAGGACTGGGAGTCGTTCCATGGCGGGGCGATCGATTGCCCGCCGAACGAGGAAGCGCTCACTGAGTACCGACGTGCGAAGGACGAGGGTCTTGCGATCCTCATCGTGACCGCGCGTATGGAGCAGTGGGCGCTTCCTACGTTGTTATGGCTTCGCGAGAACGACATCGAGCATGATGCTCTGTTCATGCGTGCCCAGAACGATTATCGTAAGGACTACGTCATCAAGAGGGAGATCTTGGAAGAGATCAAGGAACAGGGCTATGAACCTGTCAGAGCCGTGGACGATAACCCTGCGGTCATCGAACTCTGGGAAGAGGAGGGGATCGAGACCATCAAGATCCCAGGTTGGGAGGAACAGTGAACTGGATGTTCTGGATCTGGCTTTTCCTTTGGATCGGTTGGGGGCAGAGCTTCGTTCGTTCTGTTCCTCCGATGGTGAGGTCGCGTAGATACGACAAGCGATCGAAGATCATCCTGGACAAGATGGTGGCTCATGCATCCGTTCTTGCTTCAGGTGTCAGCTCGATCGAAGAGCGAGAGCATCACGAGCGCGAGTTCGAGAACACAAGCGTTGCTCTCGACGCTGTCTTCGATCAATGGAAGATGGAGCTAGAACATGCGAGGAAGCTGAACAGACGCCAGTTCGTGTGGTTGGGATCCATGTTGCTGGTGTTGCTCTTCCTGCACATCACATAGAGGAGAAGAAGATGGGGAAGCCCCAGGAGAACCATATCAAGGCAGCCCGAGCTGTCTGGGAAGTCATGCAGAAGGAAGCAAGCTCACGAGGGATGGCTCTGTCGAAGAACAAGCAGTTCGGAGATGGCAGGGTCATCATCGGAGCCGTCAAGACGTTCATCAAGGTGCTCAACGACGAGCGTGGATGGAGGTTCAACGACACGGACTTCGATCTGGTCCGGTCGTACCTCAAGTCGACCGGGAACGTCGTCGTGCTTTCCAAGGTGGAGAAGTACCGCTACCGGATCTTCATCCGAGAGGAGTGGAACGAGACCCCTCTCGTGAAGGGGTCTCCGAAGGAGCCGGACTCGATCGATCGACGTGCGGAGAAGCTCACCGCCGATGAAGCAGGAGAGACACGCGAACCTGCTCCTGTCGAGTTCAAGTGCGTGAGGTGTGTCCCTCCTTCAGTCTGGGGTTCTCAGCCTGCTCTCAATGCGCACATGGCCTTGCACAAGAACGATCAGAAGAAAGAGACGCCAAAGCCGAAGATCTACGCAGTGTCTCTTGGTGAGTCTCAGGCTGCGATCCTGACCGTGCTCCTCAAGAACGGCGGCATCGTTTCTCATGTCAAGGGTGCAACGACCCAGAAGATCGCGAGACAGGATCCTCGGCTTCGGGGCAAGACCAACCAGTCGCTCGGATCGACGATGATCAAGCTGGAGAACGATGGTCTGATCACCAGGGATGTGCGTAAGAAGCGGACCTACCGGGTCGAGTTGACCGAGTATGGAAAAGAGGTTGCTGCCGATATCAACAGCTATCGCGCAGCTACTCAGGTCATCCTTGACTACCTCAAGGAGAACCCGGTGACCGAGTGGAACACCGCGACCATGAAAGATGATCTCGGGGCGTCCGCAGGAGTGGTACCTGATCGGGTGAGAAGAGCGCTGACCACTCTTGAACATGAGGGGGAGATCACCAGAGGGCAAGCGTCGATGAAGAAGACCCGTATCGTTCTCGCTGGTGCGGAGGGTCAAGTAGCTGAGCCAGTGAAGGACGCGGAGTCCTTGCCCGCTCCCTCTGGTTTGTTCGAAGAACTCGACGACGCGGTTCTCTTGACGATCTTGGAGAGGAGGCTCAACAGGAAGGAAGAGGTCGCTTCTTACAAGGAGAAGGTCGAGTTCATCGATTCGATCGTCAGTGAAGCCAACGACGGGAAGATCTCCCCGCTGAAGGCTCTGGCCGACATCCAGGAAGCGCTGAAGCTCTAGGAGGAGCTATGTCAGAAGAACTCGTGGACGAGATACTCACGAGACTCGATCGAGCAGGTGAGCTTGCAGGAGACGGGTTCGAG
Organism: Candidatus Iainarchaeum sp.; assembly: GCA_003559395.1. GTDB lineage: Archaea > Iainarchaeota > Iainarchaeia > Iainarchaeales > CSSED10-239 > CSSED10-239. Next base: position 3,321 of record PWLL01000002.1, read on the forward strand.
GTTCTGATCAGGCAGGTCTACCTCTCGGTCGTCACGGATGTCCTCTGGATGATCTTCCTGGGCGTGATCACAGCCTTCTTCGTCATCACGATCCGGCGTTGTGGCTACATGGGTGGAGAGCACCGGTGGCACGTCAACAAGGGGCCGTACAACGAGTCAAGGGAGCTTGCGGTGATCGGATCATCGATCGGTCTCTTGCTCTCGACAGGCGTGATGTTCGCGCTCTTGATGGCTGTGATCCGCAAGCTGATCAACCCAGAGTTCTATGCCATCAGGTACATCTTCCAGGCGGTGTCGTGATGGTCGTCATCGTCGTTGCGTTCTTCGTCTCCTTCGTTGTACTCTTCCTGGGGCTCATGTTCATGGCACTGTTACTTGAAGCGTGGCCTCTTGTCGCGCTCCTAGTGCTGGTGTTCTGGGCTATGAGTAGAACGAAAGTGCCTCGCTAGGGGTATTGCAAGATAGGGCGTTATGTGCTAGAATAGAGGGCGTCGGAAGAGGTATGCCCAAGGCCGGTACCAACAGGTACCGGCCTTTCCTCGTTTCGTGACGAGCCCACTAGGAGACCGGATGACACTAGCAACTGATGTCATCGCATATCACGTGGATCTGAGCGATGAACTCTATCGTCTCAGGTTCGCCGAGGATTTCGCTGACTGGTTGATGGACCACCGCAGGGAAGAAGAGGCGCGTGAGTTCCTTCACCTGGTCAAGACGTACGAGGAGTCAACGGAGGAGTACGACCTTGAGGACGTGATCGCGATCGCCGAGGGGTTCAACCCGATCGTCGATGTCAACGAGGAGATGGCCGGAGGCAGGAACGCTTCGGATCTCGCGATCCAGATCCTTGAGGAACAAGAAGGCAACCTGAGATGGGATCAGGAAGCTGCGTTGATCAACCAGTACATCCGTGATTCTGAGCCTGTCTCAGCAGTGCCACGGGATCTCCTCGAACCCGAGTTCCCGAACGTCGATGTGTACTTCGATCTCAACCGACCGATCGTGCGCAACGTCCTCGGGATCCCGTTCCATCTCGCAGCCCATGGTCATCATCGCGGCGCGAGAGCGTTCATCCAGGACATGAAAGCCCTACTCAGGACCAAGCCGACGAACTACGCTCTGTTTCAGTTGGCTTGGTCTTACGTCATGATCTACCCAGATCCAGATCAGTACGGACAGGACGATTGGTAAGCACCCGCGCACCGCGCACCAGCTAAGGAGAACGCCATGGAGAAGGCAGCACCGGTCTATCCGCCACAGCCCGAGTCGATCGATGTCGACATGACGACCGTGTACACGGTGATGTCGTTGTTGACCGTCTCGACCGTCGGGCTCGGGATCTCCACGACCTTGTTGTGGAGGAAGGCCCGGAAGAACGAGGAGTACATCACCGCTCTGGGGGACTACGTCTCGCGCCTGGTGAAGGACACCGAGTGCGGGAAGGTTGCTTACCAGACCTTCCTCGATGACGAGGAGGAGGATGAGGTCGTCGTGTGGGACGACGAGAGCGGTTCGCCGTTCCCAACCGAGAGCCAGGAGGTTGAATGAGCATCCTTGATGAGTTGATCCCGGATGCGTCCATCGCTGAGGAGTATGTTGGGCGCAAGATACACGGAGGGCACGAAGACCTGGAGATCCTCGACTGGGCACGTCTGGTCGGGGACAACGTCCTGATCAAGGGACCGACCGGGCCAGGGAAGCGTCAGCCTCTCTCGATTCCTGTGTTGACCCCTCACGGCTGGACCACCAATGGTGATCTATCGATAGACGATGAGATCATCGGACGGAACGGATGTCCGACCAAAGTCATCGGCCTTCATCCGATAGAGAAGGCTCTTGCATATCGGATCACCTTCAATGATGGCACGAGCACGCTCGCTGACGGTGATCATCTCTGGACCGTTCAGAGTCGTAAACAGCGCCGTACCACCGGCAGGTACCAGATCTTGACGACCAAGGAGATCCTTGACCGAGGGATCCTTGAGCATGGATCGGATCGTGCAACGTCCTACAACTGGTACCTGCCACTCGTAGACCCGATCCAGCACGACAAGGTCGAATTGGAGATCGAGCCGTACCTGCTCGGAGTCCTGCTCGCGAACGGATCGCTGACTGAGACCTCTGCGGTCTTCACAACCAACGACGAGTTCATCGCTGATCGTGTGCGTAGCGAGACCGATGTCAACGAGACCACTCATGCAACTTCCACTGCGAAGCGATGGTTGGTCTACAACAAGGTTCCTGCGCTGAAAGATCTCGGTCTTTACGGTCTGAAGTCCAGGGAGAAGTTCATCCCCGATCACTACCTCGTGGCGCACGAGGACGCTCGTCGAGATCTTCTCGCCGGGTTGATGGACTGTGATGGGTCTTCTCGCGAGAACCGACGTGATCGTTACTCCACCTTCAGCGTCCAACTGGCAGAAGGAGTGGCAAGTCTTGTTCGCTCGCTTGGTGGTGTTGCCAAGGTCTCAACCAGAGACCGAAGCGACGGTGACATTGAGTACGAGGTCTCACTCTGGATGCCGGAGACTCCGTTCACTCTCCCAAGGAAGGCAGCACACTCCCCTGGCGAAGAGTGGTTCCGTGCCATCGCCTCCATCGAACCTGATGGTGACCGCGAGATGCGCTGCATCACCGTGGACGCAGATGACGGTCTGTATGTGATCGAGCATCACATCGTCACCCACAACACGATGCTGTGCCGTGCGTACTGTGCTGCGCGCGGTATCCCGTTCGTCAACATCAACCCTGGCACGGCGGTCGAGCCGTCGATGCTCACGGGGAAGGAGGTTCTGCGTTCAGCGTCGTCGTACTGGGTCGATGGGATCCTCACGGCGGCGCTTCGTCGTGGAGACGTGGTGATCCTCTTCGATGAGTTGAACTTCTGGCCTCCAGGGGTGACGGGTTTCCTCCACTCGCTCACCGACGATCAGCGCTACATCTACCTCTACGATCATCTCGTGGAGTACGAGGACGAGGAAGGCAACAAGCAGGCGATGCCGGAGATCATCAAGGCTGCTCCTGACACGCTCATCGTCGCGGCCTACAACCCGCGCTACGAAGGGACGTTCCGCCCGAACCAGGCGTTCGAGAACCGGTTCAACGTGCAGTTCAGGTGGGACTACTCGGAGAAGGTCGAGAACACCCTGATCTCGTTGCCGACGCTGAAGGCGATCGCGAAGGAGCTTCGGCGTATGCATGGCACCGGTGAGATCACGGTCCCGATCTCGACGAACAAGCTGATGCATTTCCAGAAGATGACCGATGATCTAGGATTGACCGCAGCGATCGACAACTTCATGTCGTACTTCGATGGCTCCGAGCACGGTGCTGTCGAGAACGTCATGAACCTGAACCGGTCGCGTCTCAAGGAGGAGGTCAGGTCTGAGACGGGTGTCGATCCTGACAAGGGACGGTTCGTGAAGTAGCACTGCTCGGAGTGATCCGAGAGCTGATGGGGTACTCCGCCCGCGATCGGCGCTCCTGTACTCCAGGGGCTCGTCAAGGAGGGGGGAGGTCTTCTCCGCCTCCCCCCTCCGATGAACCTTCGAAGGGGAACCATGAGAGGGAAACTGACACAACGACAGATCGACAACGTCAAGGATGTACGCAGGTATGGAGTGATCTCTGTTCTGGAGAAGACGAACAGGATCCTCGGATCGCAAGATTCGGTCGTCAAGGTCGAGTACGAGAACGGGATCCCGGCTCCAGCGATGACGGATGGCAAGAAGATCATCATCAACACGATGTATGAGCCGGTTCGCGGAGCGCTTGAGAAGGGGTTCGACCCATCGTCGATGATGATCGCGACGGGGTTGAACTACCACGAGCTTGCGCACTGTCTGTTCATGCCACGGATCACCTCGCCATACATCAAGAAGATCCGCGAGAAGGGCATGTTCGAGACGTGGAACATCCTCGAAGATCAGACGGACGAGACTCGGTTCGTGAAGCTCTATGAGCCTGCGAAGCACTACTTCTCTGCGCTCGTTTCGAACTTCATCATCGGCTCGGATGCGTTCACGGCAGGGTCGAACTACCTGCTCGTGTCCGGGCGGAGGTTCATCCCTCAGAGGATGAGACTCAAGCTGATGGACGACTTCTCTCATCCAGATCTGATCCCGGAGATCGATGCCCTGATAACCGAGTACAAGTCTCTGGTCTATCCAGATGATGAGGATCGGATGTTCGAGGTCGTGACCGAGTTCCATGACCTGATCAGAGCTGTTCGACCACCGGACATGGGTGGGATCTTCCACGAGAACATCAGTGTTGGTCAGCCGAAGAAAGGGCTCTCCAAGGAGCTTCTCGAAGCCCCTGAACCTTCTTCAG
>PWLL01000109.1 GCA_003559395.1 Candidatus Iainarchaeum sp.
ATTTTTATAGAACAGATAACATATCATGTAATGATGATCCTGGTAGAGCAGATTGTTCTATTTTTTCAAATTATGGTTCTAAAAGCCATGGAGGTATTGGTTCTGATAAAGTGATTATGTTACCAAAACCAAACTCTAGTGATATAATTGTAGAACATTTGTTAGATGGAAGTAGGCTTCCAAAAAAAATAACAATAGAAGGCATTGATTTTGGTAATTCAGAAATTAAGATTGATGGATGTTATATAAACAATCTTAGTGATGAAAGCAAATCAATTTTTTCTGGGTTTTCTAATTTAACAATTTCTTCTGCAAATAATTATCATTTTTCAGATTCTGTTCAATGGAATGGTGAAGAAATAACAAATCCCGATCTTGTATTTTCTGAATCTGAAAATTGTAACTTCTGTCACGCAACAGATCTAAAAGACCCTTTCTATAGAACAGACAAACCACTTTATATTTATTCAGATCTGAATGGTTATGTCTATGCTAGTATAAGCTATGTAGATGAAGAAGATGAACTTCTTTATCGTGCAAAAGAAAATAACGAGAACATTCGTGAGATTCCTGGAGTTTGGGATGAAGATCTACAAATGTACAAATATGAGTTGTCTTATAATACATTAGAACCAGTTTGGGATTATTCAAAAGCTATGAATGGTTACACAAAAAATATTAATAGTAAAAGCCTTCCGTTCTGGTATTCAAAAGACTATGGTCTTAGACAAGATGATAGATTGTTTTGTTATGGTCAAGAATACAGAGTTAAAGGATATATTAGAAATTACGGTGATGGCGCTCAAATAAGATATTTTGATTTCCCATTTACTATATTGTTTGAAGACTAAATATAAAAAGGAATTATTATGCAAAAAATAAAAAAAGAAATCCTAGAAAAGATATATAATCTTAAAAAAAATAAAGATAGTAAGTCTGATATAAATAAATATCTAGAAGATAATAATCTTCCTAAAGAAGCAACAGAAGAAATAAACAAAATAGATCTTAAGAAAAATACGAAAAAGAAAACACTTGCAAAAATACAAAAAAACATACAAAAAAATTTTAAAAAAACACAAGATAAAAAACCAATACTTACTTACATAAAAACGTTCTTTATTGGAATATATTTTTTCTTTGAAAATATTTACTATTCTTTACTTGAAAAAATAAATAAAATAATTCCTATTAACAAAATAACTGACAAAATAGATGATGTTGTTCCAAGCTTTGTTATCTTTATTTTAGTTCTGGCTTTGTTAGTTTATTTATTGTTATTTGCAAACATCTTTGTTTCTGAATATAGCTTTAGTGTAAATGTTCAAGATGAGCTAGGAAATACTCTCCCAAACGCAAACGTTTCCTTATATAGAAACGAAGAATTGCTTATTCAAAAAACAACAGACGCTTTTGGACTAACAGATTTTTATAATATAAGAGCAAGAACAGTAACTGTAGAAATAGAAAAAGAAAAATATATTCCTAAAACAGAAGAAGTAAGACTATCAAAAGATACTTCTTTTTTAGATTTTAGACTTTCTATTGATGGAGATTTTTATCTAGAAGAATATAATACTCCTGAAAGAATAAGAACCATTTCTTTTATAACCACAAACGATCTCGTGATTACAGAAAAACTAAACACAAACTTTATTTGTTCAAACCCATCAGTCACACCAGAACCTTCTTCAAAACAAATAACAAATGGACGTGTTGTTGTTACTGCACCTGAAAGATGTGGTGCCTTAAGATATAATGTTACCTCAAACAACTATGAAGACAAATCCAATCAGATAGTGCCAGATAATGATAAAATATTCTTAACTAAACTAACTTCTAAAGAAAACACACATGGAGAACTTTCTTTCAAAGTTAGAGATTTAAAAGGAGAGGCGATAACAAATACTTCTTTAACAATCTATCAACAATCAAGACCAAGTATTGCGTTTAATAATGGAATTACAGACATCTATGGTAAACACGTGTTTGAAATAGCAGAAGGTGATTATTTATTTTCTGCATCTAAACAAGACTATATATCTGTACAAAAAACAGGGCCAGTAAGTGTTTATCCAAAAGAAGTAACTAAAAAAGAGGTTTTGTTATTAACAGCAAAAGAAATAGACGAGTTTGATTGTTCTGATTCATTATATAGTGATTTTTGTATTGGTAATCATATAGATTGTACTAATGAACTTCTTAAACCATATCTTTCTTTTGATAATGATTCCTGTCAACTAGGAATCTACAAATATATAGACGTTAGCTTAAGAGATCAAGAAACACACGAGACAGTTTTTGCGGATATAAAAATATATAGAAAACCAGAAGATAGTAATATCTTTCAAGCAACTGGTCTAGAAGCAATTGATGTTAATCGTTCTGTTTTTGATGTTATTGAAGGTCCACAATATCAAGTAAGGGTTATGAACACAGAAGAAAAAGGATATTTACGACCAAAACCAATAACTATAGAAACCTTAGACACAAACATAACTGTTGATCTTGAATTTTCTTCAGAACTAAACAGTGGTGATATAAATGTTACTGTCTTTAATGAGCATGGCTATACTGTCTATGGCTCATCAGTATATTTATATTATGGAGACGGAGAACATAAAGATTCTCTTTTTAACGACACACCAAAAATAACACCAAACAATGGTTTAGTAAACTTTTCTACTATTCCTTCTCAAAATAAATACTATGCCTTTGCAATCTCAAGTGATGGTTCTTTAGAAGGCCAATCAGAAACATACATGATAGATGCAAATGAAACAACTGATTTTTCTGTAACTTTAAAAGATAGTCCAAAAGTTCTTAATTTTAAAGCCAACACTAATGATTATGATCTTATGTTTTTTAATAGTTTAGGAGAACCAATATTTTCATATATAGAAACAGATACAGAAAACACAGGTGAAAAAAGAATTGTTTTTACAGAACGTCAACTAGATAGTGTTTATGCGTTTGTTTCTTCTTCTGCGTATGCTGGTTATTTAACAAACGAAATAAGACTTTCATATAACAGAGAAGCAAACAAAACAATTAATTTAAAAACAACAACAGCTTGTCCTTCTGCAGATATAGAATATTTAGGTTTGTTTAACAAAAATACAAATGAAAAAATCGATCAAATTGATTTTGATGAAAATGGTTTGGATAATGATAAATATGTGTTAAGATATGTTTTTCATTCTTGTGGTGATACAGACAATGAATATGCTTTTGTTAGAACTGGAAACAAAACACATTCAGAAGATGATGCGTTATATATTGATTCTATAAATCACTTTCCTGTATTAGAAAACCTAAACACTTTTGGCACAAGGTTTGCTGGAGAGCTTATGGAATGGGATGAAGTTCATTTTATTAATAATTATGAACTAGATCATAGTCAAAGTAGTGATGTTTCAAAATGGGTTAAGATAGATTTTACTGATTTTAGTGATTTTGATGCTAGTACTTATGAGTTTTCTGTAAATATTAACTTTAATGATATAGGTTCACAAGATGACTATGTTTCTTATTATAGAGCCTTTTCTGCAAAGAACGAGAATTATGCTTTTGACCCATACCCAAGCAACTTTAATCCAGATACCTGGACTATTGAAAGACCAGATTGTTTTTTCTACGCACCTACTGAAGAAAAGACCATTGATTTTGATACAGAAAATATATATGATTTTTCAATTTATGAGAAAGATAGTCTACGTTCCGTAAGAAAATCAGGTGGATCATATGTATTCTTTTTTTCTGAAGATGAGCCTGGAGAATATGTTTTTGATCTAAATATTCTTTATCTTATGAAAGATAAAGTTTCAACTTTTTATTTAGGTACAGAACAAACAAATGGAAACTTGTTATATAAAAACTACAACCTGTTTGGTTTTGAAGATGCAGAACAAACTTCAAGAAGAGATACTGGTAAAAGAGAGTCTGCTTCTGGTTTTGTTTTTGAAGATTTAAAAGAAGAGTTTACTGTAGAAGATCTTTTTGCTAAGTTTGGTAAAAGTTATAATATAAGGTCTGATTTTAAAGTAAAAGACATATTTTCAACAACTACACAACCTAATATGGTTTATAATTTTTTTGAAGATGGAGTTAAAGAAATAAATATTAGGTCTTATTATGATGGAGAGTATCAAACAATTGTGGAAACAGAAGGTTATAACAATCAAATCTATTTTGGAGAAAATAAAGTTACGTTTAGGGTTTTAAATAACGAAAATGAACCTGTAGAAAATGTTGAAATTAAAAGAACATCTCCTTCATCAACAAGTCCTTTATGTTGTACAGATAAAGATGGAACATGTACAAAAGACATAACTATTGATAACCACATTATAGAAAATTTTGAACAAATTGAATTTTCCTTTACTTTAACAGATGTGGGTGCACATAATAATAAGATTGGAGTTGTTAGTAAAGATTTATTTTCTGGATTTAAGATCTTAGATTCTAATAAAGAAGAAATAGATTCAGAAAATAACCTTATATATGACGTTGTTCTTTTACATAGTGGAAGTTATGTTGTTCAAAGTAATCTAACAGAACAAGAATATTATATACAAAACTTAACTTCAAAGAAAGGTTTGCTTGAAGAAATTATATTTAATAGCCATTCACAGCTCACCCAATTTTTAGATATAGACGAAATTTCTAGAGAACTAGAATCAAATGAAGGTAATTTAAAAAGTTTTTCTAATAATGATGGTTTAAATCTTATAACCGCTCCAATAATATTTAATCTAGAACAAATTCCTACTAGTGGTTTTGATTCAGAAAATAATTTTAGAAATGTGGTAAAACTAGAACTTGAAGAAATGCAAGATGTTGTTTTGTTATTAGATGCAGATGTGATTGTTAATGTTCTTAATCTTGATATTGGAACTGGTGCAAACTATACATCACATACATATGGAGTTTATGAAACTAGAGAAAAAACAATTGGTGTTGAACTAATAAAAAACGAACTTGAAGAAATTGATATAGAATATAATCTAAAAAACAACTCAAGTGAAAAAATAGAAATAAAAAAGATTGTGCTAGAGATAGATCAGCCAATTATTAATAAAGAAAAAATAGACATTAGTTTAGCAGAAGATTTGTTTGGTCAAACACTAGATGTTGGTGAAGCAATAGACTTTAACATACCTATTGAAGCACATTCTTCAGGAAATACAAAAGTACAAATAAAGATTGAGTTTGTTTTTGATCCAGAAGGAGTTGCTGAAGAGTTTAGTTTGCCAATCGTTTTAGATGTTGATGTTTATAATAAAGAGAATTTATTAAACATCAATGTAGAATCTTTTACAGAGAATCCTATAAACTGTAACAAAGGAAACTGTAAACTACAAGGAAATTATAAAATAACAAACAATACAAAATCACATTCTTTTAGTTTAGAAAATATTTCTTATGATGCAGAGGAGTTAAATAATTTGTTTGAAGATGTTAGTTTTGAAAGAAACACAATTGTTGATAAAAACTCATCTAAACAAGTTAGTTTTACTATAGATATTGATGCTGATAAAATTGATTTTGGAGAAATTTATGAAAATAAAGATATTGATATTGAATTTTTGTTTAATCATTCAATAAAGAATATTGAAGATGTTTCTTTTAAAAGATCTCATAATTTTACAGTATTTAATTATGAAAATATTGAAGATGTTCCTTCAATAGAAGGAGAACTTTGTATTGGTTATGGTGGACAAGAGATAGATGGCTCTTTTATTGTTATTGGTAATTGTGAAACAGAAGAAGAGGTTTGTCAAACAGGAGAATCTGCAGTTCCAAAGATTGTTTATGATTGGGCTGATAGAGACGAAATAAAAGACTGTGTTGTTGATGATCTGGATACAGATGCAAATCTATATTGTGACTCAACACAGATGTTAATCAACATGTTTTATGAGATTGCAGATGGTTTTGATGATTTTTATATTGACTTGATGGGAGATAGAGTTTCTAATCGTATGTTTGAGGATTTTATAGACTGTATGTTTAGTGAAGACCCAATTTGTGATGTTTTACCAATGTTACAAGCAACTATAAAAAAACTAAATCAAGAATTTAACGATTTTATTAAAGATGAAGAAAAAACAATAAACCTATCTAGAAACAATTACGAGCCAGGCAGATATCTTGTAAGCTTCAATGACTTTAATTTAGATGATGATCCAGATGACCTTGAAATAACCATTACTTTAAGAAAAACTATGCCAACACGTGAAAGTAATCTTTTCTATTATCTCCCAATAAATTATCTTCTGCTTAATTATGAAAATAGAGATTATGGTTTTGATATTGGTGGTGTTTTTGGCGAGTTGATGCTAGACCCTCTTAATGGAGATACACATGTTATTAACAATCAAATAGATTCTTCTGTTGATGATGAAAGTAATGTGCCTGTACTAAATCTAGAAGTATTTACTAACAATCTTGAAAGAGCAATAACAAGAAAAAACAACATATTATCAATTACTAAAAATAGAGGCGAAAACCAAGATATATACAATTTTTCATATGTTCCTACGATTCCATCTATTGTTTATGCAAAATCTTCTTGTGTAGATACAAGTGATCTAGAATATGTTTTAGTAAATCCAGAAGAGCAAGTAGAAACAATTAATAAAGATAGCTTCTTAACCTGGACGCTAAATAACGAAGAAATAGATGATCAAAAACAAATAGATAAGATGGGTGTTTATACAAACCACGTTTTAAAAATATCTTCAGATAGTATTCAAAATAAGCTATTAAAAACAAACGTTTATTTGCCAAAAGACTTTGAAAACTCAAATGATTACAAATTAACATTAGATAGACAAATGCTAGAAAATAATCCAGACTCAAACTTTTATTGGATAGAAGGTAATTCTGCAGAAGAAGGTAGAGAAATAAGTTTTGGAGAAAATACAAGAAAAGTTGATCAAGATATAATATCTAAACTAAACAACTTAACAGATTTGTTTGATCTTATAAAAGAAGAAAATTTATGTGTTTTAAATACACATAACAGCACACAAATCTACTGGGTTGAAGAAAAATTAGACTATAGCCAAGAAGAAATAAATCTTATAGAACAAAAAGCAGAAGTAGATAATATAGACTACTGTCCAAAACCTGCAGATCAAGAAGAACAAAGAAACTAGTGTTTTTCAGCAACAATCATTTTATAAACACTTTTGCTACTAAATAATATTAAATATGAATCTTATAATCTTAAACTTTTTAAAAGATATGGACTTTGTCTTAAAGATTTTCTTTTTTTTA
>PWLL01000060.1 GCA_003559395.1 Candidatus Iainarchaeum sp.
TTTAGCTCTTCTTTTTTTGCAAATCTTTTTGAAAAAGTTTCTAATACTGATTCTATACTTCTTAGTTTGTTTTCAAGATCTTTTTGTTTTTCAAGAATCTTGTTTATTTGTTCGTTAGAAACATCTGAGGTGCCTGCCCCTCCTTTTTTTGCAGCAATCTTTTTGTTAAGAATAAGTATGTTTCTTCCAAGAATCTTTTCATTATGAACTAAATATTTTATTTTTTGAGAAAGAACAAGAATACTTGAATGTAATGCCTTAATATCTTGTCCTGTTCCAGATTGATCATCAGCCATATTATCTTTTTTTTATTTTTTTCTTGCTAACTTATAAATATATATATTAATAGCTTTTATAACCTTTTCCCTTTTTTAGAAAAACTCTCTTTTGTAAACGTTTATATATAAGTTATAAAAAATACATCTTTAAAAATGCTTCGGTGCTTATTATTTATTAATTATACAAAGTTAATATCGTATAAATAATTAAACTTGTGAAAAAATATGAATAAAAATATTATAAAAATAATGTTGTTATCTTTTATAACTTTAATAATGCTTTTCTCTTTTACAAGAGAAATTTCAGCAAACACTTTTTCTATTAGTGGTGATTATGAAACACAAAACCTTAGTTTAAGATTAAGATATGAAGTAGGAAGTACTCCTTTAAGATACTACTCATCTCCAGTCGTTGTTTCACCAAGAGTTTATGGAATAACAAGATCTGGTGTAAGAACGCACGTTTATACAATGCCATCTACTCATTATACCAGAATTCCAAACTATCAAGTATATAGTGTGCCAAGATATTATTTACAACCAAGCTTTGTTTCATATCAAGTAATAACTTATGCAAGACCAACCACATACTGGCCAATATCTGGCACAATAACGATTCCAACAACAGTTTTAGATGCACCATATGAACCAACCCCTCAAGTTTATGAACCAAAACAACCAGCACCACCAAAAGAATACTATCTTTCTGGTAACAATCATGTTTTTATTAACAACTCCGAAACATATTTTTTAGAAATAGTAAATGAATCAAACAAACCTTTAAACATAATTGCAATACAAACCAACAATCCACCAAGACTACAAGCAAAAGTTTTTAACCGTCCATTTGTTGTTGCTCCAAACACAACAGAATATGCAAGTGTTAAATTAGATCTTTTTGGACCAAAAGTAAATTATTCAGGACAACTAGAAATTAACGTAATTGCAAGATATGGTAATCAACCAGATATAAGAAAACAAAAAATTGTTAACTATCATATATCTAACTAATATTAAATGTGATCTTTTATGAAAAAAAACTTAAAAATAATATTTTTAATAACTGGAATAATTTTTTTAACTTTATTTACAACAAACATCTATGCAGATGATGATGGTTTTCTTGAAGAATACGATATCTCTTGTGAAGATATTTTTTTAGAAGAATCAAATTTTTCTTTTGAACTTGAAGAAAACAAAATTTATTTAAAAGAAATAGAGATAAAAAACGAATCTCGTAAATATGATTTTGAAATAACTAATATTTCTATATCTAATAACTCTCTTATAAATACAAGAATAAAATATCCAGAAACAATAAACAAAAGAACCTCAGAAAAAATCGAAATTGAGTTTCAGACAAAAGAAATAGATAGAAACAAAATTTTTTCATTAGATTTGACTATAGAAGGAGACTATATTCTAGAAAGAATCTATAGAGATAGAAGAATAAGACTAAACTGCGATATAAAAGAAAAAATACAAATATAAATAATCAACACAACAAAACCAAGCACAGACTGTTCAGATATTTATGTTTTTGCACCAACTATAAGACAAGAAGGAAATTTATCTAAAAACTATTCAATAGATAATGGTTTTTATGTTTATAATAAAACTAATCAAAGATTTAATATAGAAGACTTAATAGTAACCTCAACTACAACCCAAGCAACAATTTCAACAAAAACAACAGGTGATGTTGTTTATTCTAAATCAACACATCCTTTGGCTTTTAACCTTTCAACAAAAGATGTCCCAATAACCAAAGAAGAAACCCTAAGAATAAGACTAAGAGGAAGATTTGATGATAACACCTATTGTTATTTTTCAGATATTACTAAAGAAACAGATCTTCGTTTACTATCTCCAGAAGAAAGATGCTCACAAGTAGGTATGGAGTCTAAAATCGTTTTACAAGGAAGAAACAATATTGTGTTTTATAACAACACACCAGAAACTTTTTATATAGAATCATTTTTAGTAGATAACAAACATAATCTACAAGCAACTTTTCATAATCAAAACCCAACAATCTTTAGACAAGATACAAAAGAAGTACCAATTAGTTTTACAGGAACCGGTTCTTTAGAGATTTTGTTTAAAGGAAGATTTTCAGACGGTCATGTTTGTGAATACTCTCACACTTCTGGAAATGTTTTTCATGGAAGAAAAACAGACTATCGTTTAGATGTTGGACATGAATGTTTGTTTGATCTTAAAGCGCCTACTGTCTTTGAAGTAAAAGACTATTTTGAAGCCCTAAGATTTTCTTTTATTAATAACACACATAAAGGAGGCAAGATAACAATAACAGGACAAGGACTTGTAATCAATCCAGCAGTTATTAACCTTAGTGGTTATGATGATTTTACAGAAAGTATAACTTTAAGTAACTTTAATAATCCTAAAGCAATCTATTACAAAGTAGAACTTACAGGCTGTCCATCACAAACCTTTTTTACAAACATTACTGAAAAAATTGAGTTTAGTCAAAGAATAGATCTAATCTCTTTTCCAAAAAGAATTACTCCTGAAGACAAAGACGTCTTTGTTTCTTTAGAACTAAAAAACAACTATAACACTCAAGAAAACGTAACAATAAAACTTTCAGGATTTCCAAACACTTGGCAAACCCAACAAAAAAACGTGGTTATTGATCCAAGATCAACAACTTCAACAACCTTAAACATGAAGATAGATGATTTTGCAGAAGAAAAAGAATATCAAGGGTTTATAGAAGTTTATAAGTTTGATGAAATTGTAGCAAGAGAACAACTAACCATAGATCTTATAAAAGAAGAAAAGAAAATAAACATTAATCATACAATAAAAAGACTAGAGGAGTTTAGATATGCCTACTCTTTAGTTTTAGATATCAAAAACAAAAGTGGTGTAGAAAAAACACTAAATCTAAACTTTGTAGACTTTTTAGAAGAAACAATCATAGAAGGACCAAGCACAATAACACTTGCAGAAAATCAGAAAACAGAAGTTAATTTTAGAATCGTTACTTCTCAATCTCTTTCTAAAGAAGATATAAAACTAAGAGTCGTTGATAGTTTAACAAATCAAGTATTAGAAGAAATAGAATTAACCATAGATGAAGAAAAAACACCAATTATGGCCGGGTTTATGGTCTTAGGATCTACACAAAATGTTTTGTTGATATTAGTGTTAATTATTGCTATAATTGTGATTGTTAATATTAAGAAAAAGAAAAATAAAAAATAAACAAACAAAAGAAAGGTTTTATTTATAAACTTTTCTCTACTATATAGATAGTATCTAAATAAGAAATATTAATATATTGTTTTTGTGCACACTGTGTGTTGACAGGATATCTGTTAGCGAATTATTGGTGATGTTAATATATAAATGCACAAAAATGAAAACATAAGTTTTATTATGTTTTTTTAAATAATCTTTATAAAATAGTTTACTATAAAATATGAAAATTAAAAATACGTGAATAACATATGGGAAAAAGAAACAAACCACGTGCAGGATCAATGTCTTTTTATCCAAGAGTAAGAGCAAAAAACATAGTTGCTAGATTTAGATCTTTTGGAGATGAACAAAAAGCTAAAGAGTGTAAACCGCTTTGTTATTTTGCATTTAAAGCGGGAATGGTTACAATCTTTGCAAAAAATGCAAAGAAAAAATCATCAAGCTATGGACAAAAGATTGCTGTGCCAGCAACAGTGATTGAAGCACCAGATCTTAAGGTCGTGGGTGCTAGATTCTATAAAGAAGATCAATCTGTTTTTAAGAAAAGTGCTGTTTTTGAATTTACTGTTTTTGATAAATTTCTAAAAAAAAGAGTAACAGGAAAAAAACAAAAAGAAAAACCAAACGTAGAAGAAGTTCTTAAACAAAAAGAAAAAGCTGATTCTTTAAGATTGTTAGTTTCAGTAAACCCAAAAGATACAACTATTGGACAAAAAAAACCACATCTTCTTGAACTTCCATTATCTGGAAGCTATGAAGATCAAATTTCATATTTAAAAGAAAAAATAAATAAAGTTATAACTGCAGAAGAAGTTTTTAAAAAAGACGATTTGTTAGATGCAAAAGCTGTTACTATTGGTCATGGATTTACAGGACCAGTAAAGAGATTTGGAATAAAAATAGAAAGACCAAAATCTCAACAAATACAAAGACATGTTGGATGTATTGGTCCATGGAATCCTTCAACAATCATGTACACTGTACCAAGAGCTGGACAACATGGATTTTATAACAGAACAACATTTAATAAAAAATTGTTAATGATAGACAAAGATGCAGAAAAAGTACTGCCAAAAAAAGGTTTTAAAAACTATGGAATTATAAAAAATAATTATTTTGTAGTTGCTGGAATGATACCAGGACCTGTAAAAAGAATAGTAACCTTAAGAAAATCAATAAGAAAACCAAAACAAAGGTTAGAAATTAGCGAAATTGAAAATATATTAAAAAAATGATTCCTTATGAAAGCAAATGTTTTTGATATTAATGGACAAATAAAAAAAGAAATTGATTTGCCTAATTATTTTAGTCAAGAATATAGACCAGATCTAATAAAAAAAGCAGTCATCTCTACACAATCAAGACAATATCAACCAAAAGGAAACGCACCATTGTCAAATAGAGATAACACTGCAGAATATATTGGTTCAAGAAAATATAGGCCAACAGAAAACAGAAGTATAAACACTGGACACGCAAGACTTCCACGACTAAAAAATAATAGAACCTTAATGGCTGGAAGAGTTGCAAACATTGCACAAGCAGTAGGTGGACCAAGAGCACATCCTCCAAAAGTTACAAAAATACTTATAAAAAAAATAAACTCAAAAGAAAGAACAAAAGCAATAATGAGTGCTTTATCTGCAACAACTAAAGAAGAACTTGTAAAAGATAGAGGACATGTTTTTTCAGAAAAAGTAAAATTACCACTAATATTTGAAGATAACCTTGAAACCCTTAAAAAAACATCAGAAATAATTGTAATTCTTAAAAAAATTGGAGTTATAAATGATATAGAAAAAGCAAAACAAAAAAAACAAATAAGAGCAGGAAAAGGAAAGATGAGAGGAAGAAGATATAAAAGAAGAAAAAGTGCTTTGTTTGTTTTAAATAATAATCAAAACTATAAAGCTTTTTCAAATTTAGAAGGAGTAGATGTTGTAGATGCAAATAAACTTTCAATAAAAGAACTTGCACCAGGAACACATGCAGGAAGATTAACAATATTTACTGAGTCTGCAATAGAGACTCTTAAAAAAAGATTTGATAAATTTATATAAGGTCGGTGTATTTATATGGCACAAAAAAAAATAGAATTTTATGATGTGGTTGAATATCCAATCATTACAGAAAAAACAGTAAATCTTATATCAACAGATAACAGAGTCTCATTTGTTGTAAATAAAAATGCAAATAAACAACAAATAAAAGAGGCAATAGAAAAGATATATAAAGTAAAAGTAAAAAAAGTAAATGTTTTATTTGATGCAAAAAATAGAAAAAAAGCAATGGTTACACTAAAAAAAGAATATGATGCACAAGATCTTGCAAATAAACTAGGAATCTTATAAATGTGATATTTATGGGTAGACGATTAAAACTTCAAAAAAGAGGAAAAGGAACTCCTAAATATAAATCTACAATACATGCAAAAGTAGATGTGAAATATACGCCTAAAAAAGAGCTTATAAAAGGGCAAATTACAGACATTATTACAGATCCTGTAAGATCTGCACCTTTAATGGAAGTTTTATTAGACTCAGGAAGAAAAGAACACTTTATTTGTCCAGAAGGAGTGTATGTTGGACAAAAAATAGAAATTGGTGCTGGTGCACAAAACAAAACAGGAAACGTTTTACCTTTAAAAGAAATAAACACTGGTTCAAATATTTATAATATAGAAAAAAACTTTGGAGATGGAGGGAAATTTGTTAGAGCAAGTGGACAATCTGCAATGTTAGTTAATATAAAAGACAAAGCAATTATAAAATTGCCATCTGGAAAATTAAAACAATTTTCATTAGAAGCAAGAGCGTCTATTGGAGTTGTTTCTGCAGGTGGTAGAAAAACAAAACCATTTGTAAAAGCAGGAAATAAGTTTTATGCAATGAAAGCAAAAGCAAAACCTTATCCAATTGTTAGAGGAGTTGCACAAAACCCAGTAGACCACCCTTTTGGTGGATTCCAACACCACGTTGGTCATTCAAAATCTACATCAAGACACGCAGCTGCTGGAAGAAAAGTTGGTGCAATTGCGTCTAAAAGAACAGGTCGAAAGAAAAAGTAAAGGTGTGAAAAATGATTGGTAACTTTAAATACAGAGGACATACTTTAGAAGAATTAAACAAAATGTCTTTAGAAGAGTTTTCAAAAATAGTAAACTCAAGAGCAAAAAGAAATCTTATAAGAAACAAGAATAATCAGTTTTATCAAAAAATTGAACAGAATATAAAACTAAATAAACCAATAAGAACACATCGTAGAGATATTATCGTTACTCCAAAGATGATAGACAAGAAGATATTTGTTTATAATGGAAAAGAATTTCAACCAATTGAGATTACTAAAGAAATGTTAGGACACTATCTTGGAGAATTTTCATTTACAAGAAAAAGAATAAGACACGGAAAAGCAGGAATTGGTGCGACAAAATCCAGTACTGCGGTAAGTGTGAGAAAATAATGTGATATATTATGGCTAAACACAATTATAATTACCAAAAAAAACTGCCTGAAAAGAAAGTTGCAAAAGTATATAAAACAAATCTTAAGATATCTACAAAATATGCAACTGAATTTTCAAACTATCTTAAAAATAAAAATATTAATAAAGCAATAAAGATTGCAACAGATATTCAAGAAAAAAAAGACCATCTTCCATTAAAGAGATATGTTAAAAAAGTAGCACACAGAAAAGGTCAAGCAAAAAGAAAAACACCAACTGGAAGATATCCTATAAAAACTGCATCTTATGTTAGAGAGCTTTTAGAAGAAGTAAAAGCAAATGCAGAAAATAAAGATTTAGATACAGAAAAACTAAGAATCATTCACATGTTTGCAACAAAAGGACTAACAAGAACTAAACTACAACCACTAGGAAGACCAAGAAGAAGAGAATCTAAATCAACAAATTTAGAAGTTATTGTCTTGGAGGAATAACCTTGAAAGAAAATTATTTTATAAAAAACAAGCTTAAAAAAATAGCAATTAATAAATTTTTACAAAAAGAATTAAAAAGTGCTGGATTTATTGATTCAGAATTGTCTAAAACACCTTTATCTACAAGAATAACCATCTTTGCTCTAAAGCCAGGGTTTGTTATTGGTAAAAAAGGATCAAATATAAGAGCACTTACAGAAAAAATGGAACAAAAATTTGAATTAAATAAAGTGCATCTAGAAATTGGAGAGATTGCAAACAAAAATCTTGATCCAAAAGTTGTTATTGAAAATATTTCTAGAGATATTGCAAGAGGAATTTCTTGGAAAAGAGCAGTTTATAGAGCCTTAAACGATATACAAAGAGCAGGCGCGATCGGAGCAGAAATTGTTGCAAAAGGAAACACAACAGGAAAAGGACAAAGAAAAAGAAAAACAAGATACGCTTTTGGATATCTTAAAAAAGCAGGCGATCAAAAGAACCAAGTAGGTTTTGAAAAAAGAACTACTTTTCCTGGTTTAGGAACTATTGGAATAAGATTGAGAATTGTTCAACCAGATACTGTGTTTAGTGATAAAATAGATGTTCTATCACTTGCAAAACAATATAAGATAAAACAAGAAGAAGAAATAATAGAAGAAAGAGAAAAAGAACACAAACAAGAAGAAGAAAAAATAGAACACAAAAAAAAAACTGAAAAAGAAGAACTTTCTAAAGAAACAGAAGAAACAAAAACTGTTAAGAAAAAACCAGTAAAAAAAGAAGTTTCAGAAAAGAAAACTAAAACAGTAAAGAAAGAAGAAAAAGAAGAACCTTCTGAAAAAACAAAGACCGTAAAAGAAAAATCTTCTAAAGAAACAAAAGAAACTCCTAAAGAAACAAAAGAAAGACCTAAAGAAACAAAAGAAACACCTAAAGAAACAAAAGAAACACCTAAAGAAACAAAAGAAACACCTAAAGAAACAAAAGAAACACCTAAAGAAACAAAAGAAACTCCTAAAGAAACAAAAGAAAAAGATATAATAAAAGAAAAACCAAAAAATAAAGAAGAAACAAAATAAATATGATTTATTATGGTTAAAAAAATAAAAGAACCTAAAAGTTCAAATCAAGAAATAGATTACAAAATAAGAGATCTAAAGTTAGAACTTTCAAAAGAAAAAGGGTTGTTAGTATCCAAAACAAAAACAATTAACTCAGCAAAGAAAAAAAATCTGAAAAAACAAATCGCAAGATTGTTAACAAAAAAAAATTTAAAAAAGTGAGGGTTGATAAAAACTATGGAAAATATTTGTCCTGTATGTCATCTGCCAGAAGACATATGCACATGTAAACAAAGATCAAAAGAAAACAAACAACTAAAAATTGGTTTAGAAAGAAAAAAATTTAAAAAATATGTTACGACAGTTGTTGGTTTTGGTTCTGAAGAAGAAGGCAAAGAAGTTGCAAAATATCTGAAAAAAAAACTTGCTTGTGGAGGAACCTATAAAGACGAAATGGTTGAAGTTCAAGGAAGTCAAAAAGAAAAAGTAAAAGAACTTCTAATAAAAAAAGGATATTTAGAGGAATTGATTGATGCTTGATTGGAAGAACATGGAATATCTTGGACATAATATAAAAATAGAAAACGCAACCGATGAATCCAAGATTGGTATGAAAGGATTTGTTATCTACCAAACAAAAGAAAAAATAATATTAAGATTAAAAAATAAAATAAAAACAATAAAACTTGCAGAAATAATTGAAATTGAAAAAGAATAAATTTGTGACCAAATATGAAAAAAACATGTAACGATAAAAACTGTCCAGTTCATGGGCAAATAAGTATTCGTGGAAAATTGCTTGAAGGAAAAGTTATTAAGAAAAAATCAGCAAAAACAGCGCATATTCAAATGGAAGAAAAAAAGTTTATTCCAAAATATGAAAGATACCAAACAATCGTTCATAAAAAAGCAGTTCATTGTCCAGAATGTATGGATGTTTCTGTAGGCGATATAGTTCAGTGTGGAGAAACAAAGAAAATCAGTAAAACAAAAGCCTTTGTAATTATTAAAAAACAAACACCAAAAGGTGAGAAAAAATGAAACAAATAAGTGCAAATGTAACTAAAGGACTACAACCAAAAACAAGATGTGTTTGTTCAGACAATAGTGGAGCTAAAGAAATTGAAATCATATCTGTATTTAAATATAAAACCAGATGGAGACAAAGACAAGCTGCAGGAATCGCATCAATGGTAAATGTTTCTGTAAAAAAAGGAAAACCTTCAATAAGAAAAAAGGTTGAAAAAGCAGTCGTTGTTAGAGTTAAAAAAGAATATCGTAGAAAAAACGGATTAAGAATTTCTTTTGAAGATAACGCCGTGGTCTTAACAGATGCAAAAGGTATTCCAAAATCATCTGAAATTAAAGGATGTGTAGCAAAAGAAGTTGGAGAAAGATATCCAAAAATCGCAGGGCTTGCAAGCTCAGTTATATAAAAGGTGCTTTTTATGGTTAAAACAAAAAATCCATCAAAACAAAGAAAAAGAAATATATATAAAACCAACATTTATGGTAAACGAAAGTTGTTAGTTGCAAAACTAGATAAACCCTTAATTAAAAATACAGCTAAAAAAAGACTTACAATAAGAAAAGGAGACGTTGTAAAAGTATTAAGAGGAAACTATAAAGGCAAGTCTGGTAAAGTAGAAAGAGTAAGCTACACACAAGCAAAGATATTTATAAAAGATATAAAGCAAACAAACTCAAAAGGACAAGACAAACTAATACCATTTAACGCATCAAATCTAATGATTGTAGAACTTATATTAGAAGACAATAAAAGAATAAAAAACCTAGAAAAAAAGGTGAAAAAAGATGGCAAATAAAGGACAAACAAAATGTTTTAAAATCTTTAATGTAGGACGCGTGCATAAGATAGATAAATCTAAAATCTTTGTGTTTAGACCAAAAGCAGGAAAACATAATCTAAAAACAACAGTATCAATTGGTTATGTCTTAAGAGATCTTTTACATTTTGCAGACAATAAAAAAGAAATTAATTATATTATAAAAAATAGAGACGTTATTGTTGATAAAAAAATAGTAAAATCAAAAAATCTTCCAATTGGTTTTTATGATATTATTGAGTTTCCAAAACTTAAAAAACACTACAAAGTAACCTTTAAAGAAAATGGAGAAATATCTTTAATAGAAATACCAGAAGAAGAAACAGATTATAAACTATGTAAAATAATTTCCAAAAAAATAATAAAAAAAGGAAATGTACAACTAAAAACAAACGATGGAAGAACCATCTTAACAACTAATAACGCCTATAAAACAAAAGCAACTATCAAATATGGTTTTGAAGAAAACACAATTAAAGAATATATTCCGTTAGAACCTAAAAAAGAAGCCTTTATAGTAGGTGGACGACACATTGGTAAAAAAGCAACAATTACAGAAATAAAAGAAAGTACGATGCATAAACCATCTTTAATAAAACTAAAATCAAAAGACGGAGAAGAAATAGAAACTACAGAAAAAAACGTGTTTGTTATTAATTAAGATGTGTGATTTTTTATGAATGAAGTAAACAAAACTCAAAATCCATTAAGAGAAATAATGATAGAAAAAGTAACTGTTAATCTAGGGATTGGAGAAGCAGGAGAAGAACTTGAAAAAGGAGTGAAAATACTTAAACTTTTGACTAATAAAAAACCAGTAAAAACAAAAGCAAAAGTAAAGCTACCAACCTGGGGAATAAGACCTGGACTTCCTATAGGCGTAAAAGTTGTTTTGCGAGGAAAAGAAGCAGAAGACTTTTTAGTGTGGACTCTAAAAGCAAAAGAAAATAAACTTCCTAAAAAATGTTTTTCAAAAGACGGTAATTTTTCTTATGGAATTCATGAATATTTAGAATTGCCAGGAATAAAATATGATCCAACCTTAGGAATAAGAGGATTTGATGTTTGTGTAAATCTTAAAAGAAGAGGCTACAGAGTAAAAAAAAGAAAATATAATAAAAGTAAAGTTGGAAAAACACATCTAATAAATAAAGAAGATGCCATCAACTTTGCAATAGAAAAACTAAAAGTAGTGGTTGAATGAACGAAACAAAACTTAAAAGCTTAAGTAAAACAGATAAAGAACTTAAAAGAGCTAGAAAATGTAAATTTTGTGGAACACAGAGAGGATTAATAAGAAAATATAATCTTTACATTTGTAGAAGATGTTTCAAAGATTATGCTACAGAGCTTGGCTTTAAAAAATTAGATTAGATAAAAAATAATGATTATGATAGGTGACCTTTATGAGTTTAAATGACCCAATTTCAGATGCTTTAAATAATATAAATAATGCAGAAAATTCTGCAAAAAGAACGTGTATGTTAAATCATTCACGATTTTTAGAAAAAGTAATAGATTTACTTAAAAAAGAAGGATATGTAAAACAATATAAAGTACTTCCAAAAAAACCAGTAAACCAAATAATAATATATCTTAATGGCGGAATAAATAAATGTAAATCTATAAAACCAAGATACTCTGTAAAAAAAACAGACTTTGAAAAATTTGAAAAATCATTTTTAATTTCAAGAGATGTTGGTCTTTTAATAGTAAGCACAACAGACGGAATTATGACTCATAAAGAAGCAAAAGAAAAAAACCTTGGTGGAAGACTAATAGGTTTTGTATATTAAAAAAGGGTTGATTTTTGTGAGCGAAGAATATACAATTAGAAAAAAAATAGTAAAAAAAGAAGTTATTGAACTAGAAAAAGACGTTAATGTTAAAAAAGAAGAAAATACTTTGTTTTTTGAAAAAGGAACTCAAAAAAATAAAGTCGTTCTCAATCCTGTATATGTAAGAACAGAGATAAAAGATAAACAAATAATCTTAAATCCAGTAAATAGTAAAAAAAAAACAAGAGCAGTACTAAAAACTTCAAAAAAAAATATAGAAAATGCTGTTGAAGGACTATCAAATGAATATATCTATAAACTATCAATAGTTTACTCTCACTTTCCAGCAACCGTAAAAACAGAAGGAAACCTTGTTGTAATCTCTAACTTTTTAGGAGAAAAAAAACCAAGAAAAACAAAAATATTGCCAGGTTGTAAAGTAGATGTCAAAGGTAAAGAAATAATTGTTTCTGGACATGACAAATATGCAACAGGACAAACTGCAGGAAATATAGAAAAAATAACAAGAGTAACAAATAAAGACTTTAGAGTCTTTGATGATGGTTGTTATATTATAGAAAAACCCAAAAAAAATAAATAATGTGAAAATACTATGAGTGTAGATACACCTAAATTTAGAGGACACTATCCTTTAACAACAAGAAAAAGGAAAAAAAGAAGAGATGTTCAAAAATGGAGAAAACCACAAGGAATAGATAGATCTATTGCAGAAAAAAGAGGACTTAGACCAAAAGTAGGATACGGTCACAAAAACGAAGACAAACACAAACACCCTTGCGGATTAAAAGAAGTTTTGGTTAGATCTAAAACAGATCTTTTAAAAATAACAGATGAAAAAATTGCAATTAGGTTTTCAAGAACTTTAGGAAAAAAGAAAAAAGAAATCTTAACAAAAGTTGCAGAAGAAAAAAACTATAAAATCTTAAACTAAAAATAAGTGAATAATATGAAATTAGATAAACTTAAAGAAATCGCATCCAAAGTGTTAGATGTAGGAAAACAAAGTTTAAAGATAAGTACTGAAAAATATAATGCTAACAAAGAACAAGTAGACAAAGCTATAACAAAACAAGATGTTAGAGATATAATCAAATTAGGAGTAATATATAAAGCAAAAGATACAGGCCACTCAAGAGGAAGAGCCAGAAAACAACAAGAACAAAAAAAACTTAAAAGAAAAAAAGGACCTGGAAAAAAGAAAGGAACACCTAAAGCAAGAAACAAACAAAACCCACATAATCTTAAAATAAGAGGTCTGAAAAAAAGATTAAGAGAACTTAAAAAAGAAGATAAACTAAAAGAAAAAAAATATAGTAAATTATATCTTATGATTAAAGGAAATTACTTTAGAGGAAAAAAACACCTTGAACAACATATAAATGGTGAAAAAAATGAGTAGTGGACCAACATATAATGTGCAATTTAAAAGAAAGAGAAAACAAAAAACCGACTATAAAAAAAGACTTAACCTTTTAAAATCAAAAACACCAAGATTTATTGTTAGAGTTTCAAATAATCTAGTTAGAACACAAGTTGTAATTTATGAAAGAGAAGGAGATAAAACCGTTGTTGCAAAAACCTCAAAAGCTCTTAAAAAAATAGGTTGGAATCATTCTCTAAAAAACACACCTGCAATCTATCTTACATCATTGATGCTTTGTCAAGATCTTAAGAAAAAAAAAATCAAAGATGTTATTTTTGATCTAGGTCTTAAAAACTATAAAGCAGGAAACAAAATATATGCAGGATTAAAAGCAATTATTGACTCTGAAATTAATTGTCCCTATAATGAAAAAGCATTTCCAAAAGAAGATAGAATTGTTGGAAAACACATAGATGCTTATAAAAAAAATAATATTTCAAAAGACTTTGAAACAATAAAAGAAAAGATATTAAAAATGTGATTGTATGAGTGCAAAGTTTAATAAACCTAAAAGAAAACCAATAAAAGAAGAGTTTGATAAAGAAGCATGGCAACCAAAAACAGAACTTGGAAACGCAGTAAAAGCTGGTGAATATGAAACAATAGACGATGTTTTTGAATCAGGCAAAAGAATAATGGAAGCAGAAATTATTGATTGCTTAATTCCAAATCTTAACACCAGAACAATAGATGTTAAAAAAACAGTAAGAGTAACAAGAGCAGGAAGACATTTTGCATTTAGAGTTACTGTTGTTATTGGTGATCAAAACGGACATGTTGGTGTAGGTACAGGAAAAAATATAGAAAAATTTACTGCACAAAAAAAAGCAATCTTAAACGCAAAATTAAATCTTGTACAAGTTAGAAGAGGGTGTGGTAGTTGGGAATGTAATTGTGAAAAACAACACTCCATACCATATAGTACTTCAGGAAGAAGTGCTTCTTTAAGAGTTAATTTGTTGCCAGCACCAAACGGAGTTGGATTAACTGTTAGTGATACAATAAAGCCAGTGTTAGAACTTGCAGGAATAAAAGATGTTTGGTCAAAAACAAAAGGAGCAACAGATACTAAATTAAACTTTGTTAGAGCAACAATAGATGCTTTAGAAAAAATATCTAAACTAAAAACACATTCTAAAAAAGAAGAAGAAAAAGAAGAACCAGAAGAAAAAGAATAAAAGAAAGATAAAATATGTTTGCAATTATTCGAGTAAGAGGACCTGTTAAGGTAAATAAAGATATTGAACATACAATGAAGTTATTAAATCTAACTAGATCTAACCACTGTGTACTATATCCACAAACAGAAAAAATAAAAGGAATGATACACAAAGTAAGAGGATACGTTACTTATGGAGAAATATCCAAAGAAATGATACTTAAACTTCTTTTAAAAAGAGGTAAAATCTATGACCAAACAGGAAAAAAACACGAATTTAAAGAAATTTATAAAACTAAAGAAGAACAAGAAAAAATCGTAGAAGAAATATTTACTAAATCTAAAAAACTTACAGACCTTGGAATAAAACCTGTGTTTAGATTAAAACCACCTTCTAAAGGCTATGAACGAAAAGGTATAAAAAAGACTTTTAAAGAAGGCGGAGTTTTAGGTTATAGAGAAAATAAAATAGAAATACTTTTAAGAAAAATGATTTAAATAAAGTGATGTTTATGTCAAAAACAAAAAAAGATAGATTAAGAGGAAACAGAAGTCACGGAAAAGGAAATACGAAAAACGATCGTGGATCCGGATGTAGAGGAGGAAAAGGACGAGGAGGTTCTTTTAAACATAAGTTTACAAAATATTATCTTACAATTGGTCAAAAAATAACCCTTAAACCAAAAGTAAAACCAAAAACAATTAATCTTGTTGACTTAGATTACCTAACAAAAGATAAAACCGAAATTGATCTTAAAAAACTAGGCTACGACAAAATACTTGCAAAAGGCAATCTTACAAAAAAACTAATCATAAAAAACGCACAAGCAACACCAAGAGCAAAAGAAAAAATAGAACAGATGGGAGGGAAGATTGAATGAGTCTTCTTGATGCAGTAATAGGTGTTATACCTACTATAAAAGCACCAGCAAAAGTGCCAACCATAAAACAAAAATTGTTATGGACATTAATAATCTTAGTTTTGTTTTTCT
Source organism: Candidatus Iainarchaeum sp. (assembly GCA_003559395.1). Classification (GTDB taxonomy): domain Archaea; phylum Iainarchaeota; class Iainarchaeia; order Iainarchaeales; family CSSED10-239; genus CSSED10-239. Next base: position 15,711 of record PWLL01000060.1, read on the forward strand.
TACTTGGAACTATATCTTTGTTTGGTGTAGAAGCAACTGTTGATCTTGGTTTTTACCAAATGGTTTTAGCCAGTAATATAGGAACGTTGTTAACTTTAGGTATTGGTCCTATCGTTGTGGCCTCTATTATCCTTCAACTGTTAGCAGGAATAAAAATACTTAACTTTGATTTTTCAAACAAAGCAGATCGTACCAGATTTAGTGGTTTACAAACAATTTTAGCAATTGTTATTGCAGTTGTAGAAGCAATAGTTATGACGATGTTTGGATTGTTAAGAGCAGCAGATGGAATGTTTTGGATAGTTGTTGTTCAGATTGTTTTAGGTGCTATATTGATTATTTATTTTGATGATATTATTAATAAATACGGAATTGGATCAGGAATCGGATTGTTTATTGCTGCAGGAGTTTCACAAGCAATTCTTTGGAGACTATTTAGTATTCCAACAGTAGGATATGGAGGAGGACTTATCTTTCAAGCATTTACTTTACTTGCACAAGGAAGCACAATACAGTTTTTAACAGTTGTTTTTATTCCTATCTTAATGACACTATTAGTGTTTTTTGTTGTGCTCTATGCAGAAAGTATGCACATCAACATACCCTTGACAGTTGGGCGAAGTGGAATGGGGGCTAAATACCCTGTTAAGTTTTTGTATGTTTCAGTTATGCCTGTTATCTTAGCATCCACCTTGTTTGTAAACATTAGTTTGTTAACAAGAGTACTTCCGCCATCAAGAATAGCAAACTTTATACAATCTTTCTTAAACACACCACACATGTTAATAGATACCATGATTGCAAATGGATTTTCTTTATTGTTATTGTTACAAGGAATAGGATATATGATTTTGTTTGTTGGAGTCTGTGTTATCTTTGGAAAATTTTGGGTAGAAGTTGGTGGACAAGGTGTCGAAAATGTTGCAAAACAATTACAAAGCTCAGGTATGTCAATTCCTGGATTTAGAAGAGACCAAAGAGTTATAGTAGGAGTACTAAACAGATACATTCCCACAATTGTTATTTTAGGATCCATGTTTGTAGGACTTTTGTCTTTCTTTGCAGACCTTACAGGTGCAATAGGAACAGGAACAGGAGTTTTATTAACTGTTGGAGTAATATATAGATTTTATGAACAACTTGCAAAAGATCAAGCTTTTGAATCAAGTAGCATGTTGAAACAACTAGTAGGTAAATAAAAAAAATGATATTTATGAGTTTTCCATTAATTAGTCCGTGGGTAGATTTAATTATCTTAGCTTTAGTATTTGCATTAATAAATAAAGGGTTACAACATTTGTTTGCAAACCCAAGAAGATACTTTCAAATAAAAACAGAAATAAAAGATACAAGCAAAGAACTAAAACAACTTTACAAAGAACAAAAAGTAGAAGAAGCACAAAAAAAACAAAAAGAATCAATGAAGTTAGTAGGAGAACAATTTAAATTAACTATGAAGCCTATGCTTTATATAATGGTTGTTGCATTTCCTTTACTTTATTTTATAAAACACTATTATGGAGAAATAACTTACAACTTTGGACTCTTTGCTGTGTCTGGTTTGTGGGCTTACATTCTTATAGGAATGGTCATTTCAATAATTGTTACAAATGTTTATGATAAAACCCTTGCAAAAAAATACAAATAAATAATGTTAAAAACAAATGTATACTATATAATATATATAATAAAAAGAAAGATGGAGAATCAATATGCCTTCACCAAATGAAAAAAACAAAAAAAGAAAAAGCATAAGAACACCAGGCGGTGTGACAAAAACCGTTTATGTTAAAAAGAAAACTAAAAAAGACAAATGTAGTTTATGTTCAAGAAATTTAAACGGAATGCCACATGGAAAAAGACCATTTGAAGTAAAGAAACTTAAAAAAACACAAAGAAGACCAGAAAATTTGTTGGCATCAGTGGTTTGTCCAGTATGTAGAGATGTTATTTATCAAGAAGCAGTTATGTTAAAATATAGTGTTGTTGAAACAAAAGATATAGATACAAAACATCTAAAATATATAGACATGATTAAAAAAAGAATAAAATAAGTTATAAAAATGTGATTAAGATATGGGAATACTAAAACCAGGAATCCAAGGAATTATTATGAGAGGAACAGACTTTGGAAAGAAAATAAATATTGATAAAGTAGATGAAAAATTTGTTTATTTTAAAATAAAAGATAAACAAAAAAAAATTGGAATAAAACAAATATTTCCATTAAAATAAAATATGTGAATACTTATGGCAAATAAAAAAGCAAAAACACAAAAGAAAAATCCAAAAGCACAAAAAAAGAAAAAAGAAATTGTAGTTAAAAAGAAAACAACAGAAAGATTAAGAAAACCAAAAGAAAAACCACAACCATCACACATTAATCTATCAACAGAAACAAAAGACTTTAGACAGATTGTAAGACTAGGTAACAGAGATGTTCCTGGTTATTTAAACTTAGACCAAGGATTAATGTTAATCTATGGTGTAAGTCATAGAACCTCAAAAATAATTGCAAAAGTATTTGAAGAAAAATATAAACAAGTAAAAAAGATTGGATATTTGTCAGATAAAGATGCAGAAAATATAGAAGATATTATGAATAATCTAGAAACATATGTTCCTTCTTGGCTATTAAATAGACCAAAAATAAGAGAAGAAGGAAAAAAACATTTGACAATGGCAGAACTTCAACTTTCACAAAGAAAAGAACTTCAAAGACTTGGGAAAATTAAAAGCTATAGAGGATTAAGACTTCAATGGGGCCTTACAGTAAGAGGACAAAAAACTAAAGGAAGTTTTAGAAATAAAGGAAAAGTAGTTGGAGTAACTAAAAAGAAATAATTAAGGAGTAATCAACATGGGCGAACCAAGAAGATTAGAAAGACAATATAGTGTTCCTAAAAAAATATGGAATAAACAAAAAATAATTAGCGATAGAGCCATCATAACAGAATACGGACTAAAAACAAAAAAAGAAGTTTGGAAAGCAGAATCGTTAGTTAGAAAATTCAGAAAAAATGCACGAAAACTACTTGCAGGCGTAGTAGATAACTATGATGTAAGACATGACGAGCTTTTTGCAAGACTTGTAAATCTTGGAATACTAACAAAAGAAAATGTTCTTGAAGATGTTTTGAAACTTCAAACAACAGATATTTTAGAAAGAAGACTACAGACACAAGTGTTTAGAAGAGGACTTGCACTTTCTCCTAAGCAAGCAAGACAACTAATAACACATGGACACGTTGCTGTAAACGGTGTTGTAAGAACATCCCCAGCATCAATAGTAAACATAAAAGAAGATATTTCTTACTCTTCATCAAAAATAAAAGCAGTTGTAGATAGAGATCTAGAAAATAAAGGAAAACCAGTAACAGAAGCAAAAGAAGAAAAAGAAGAGGAAAAGAAGGAGTGAAAAATATGGCAAATGCAAAAAAAGGAATCATCCATATATTCGCAACAAGAAATAATACAATGATTGTTTTAACAGACGAAACAGGTGCAGAAATTGTTGCAAAATGTACTGGTGGACAAATGACTAAATCACAAAGAAAAGAAGGCTCCCCCTATATCGCAACAAAAGCAGCACAAGTAATCTCAGACAAAGCCAAAGATAGAGGAATCAGAGAGGTGTACGTGAAGATAAGAGCACCTGGAGGAAACCTTTATAATAACCCTGGACAAGGAGCAGAGGCTTCTTTAAAATCCTTAACAAGAGCAGGATTGAATGTTTTAAGTGTTGCAAACGCTACACCAATGCCACATGATGGTTGTAGAAAAAAAGAAAGATATAGAAGGAAAAAGTAGGATGATGTAAATATGCCTAAAATAAATTTTGTAGAAGAATATCCAAAAGCACAAAAGTTTTTGGTAGAAAATACAGATCATGTATTGTTGAATGCTTTTAGAAGAATCATTGGATATAATCTATCAACATATGCAATAGATGAAATCAGTGTTACAGAAAATGATTCTGTTGCCTTTGATGAGTTTATAGCAAACAGAATAGGAATGATTCCAATAATTACTCCAAAAGAAAATACAGGCAAAAAAGTAACTTTTAGTTTAGAAAAAGAAGGACCTTGTACAGTATATTCTAAAGACCTTATATCAGATGATAAAGAAGTAGAAGTAAAATATGATACTATTCCAATAACCAAACTAGCCGAAAATCAAAAACTTTATTTAGAAGGATATGCAAACTTAGGAATCGGAAGCACACATACAAAGTTTATGCCCGCAATCGTTGGATATCAACAAATCACAAACATAAACGTTTTGAAAGGATGTCAAAGTTGTGAAGCTTGTTTGAACGCTTGCCCAAACAAAAACATAAAGATGGTATCAAACAAACCAAAGATAATAGAAGCTAACAAATGTACCTCTTGTCGAGCATGTGTAGACGCATGCCCAAAAGATTGTTTAGCAATGGAAGATACTAACGATTATTATTTAACAATAGAAACTATCGGACAAAGCTCAATAGAAGACCTATTACATATGACACAAAGATATACTAAAGAATATTTTAGTTTATTAAAAAAGAAATTGAAATAATTGGTTTTTTGCTGGGGTTCCCGAGCGGTCAAAGGGGCTGGACTTAAGATCCAGTGCTTAGTGCTTCGCAGGTTCGAATCCTGCCCTCAGCAATCATTATATTTATTAAAAAAAGGTGTTTAACCTATGAAAACAGAAGAAAAAAATAATGAACTTAAAAAAACAATAGATAAACTATATAAAACAAGTACAGAAAAAAAAAAAGATATATACTTTGCAATAGCAAAAGAACTTGAAAGATCAAGAAAAAATACCGCAAAAGTAAACCTATCCAAAATAGACGTACTTAAGAACATAAAAGAAACATCAATTGTTGTTGTTCCTGGAAAAGTTCTAGGATACGGAGATACGAAAAAGAAAGTGGTTATCTACGCATATAGTTTTTCAAAATCTGCAAAAGAAAAACTGCAAGCAAAAGCAAAAAGTTTAGAACACTTTTGTAAAGATAAAATAAATTATAAAGATGTAGTTATTATTAAATAAAAGTGATAGTTATGATAATAAATGGAAAAAATAAAATACTTGGAAGAATGTGTACAGAAGTTGCAAAGAAACTACTTAATGAAGAAAAAGTAGTTGTTGTAAATGCAAGAAACATAGTGATAAGCGGGTCAAGAGAAAAGATTTTTAAAAAATATGACCTAAAAGCAGAAAAAAAAGGAAAAGGAAATCCAAGTAAAAACCCTGAACTGAAAAGACTTCCAGACGCCATTGTCAAAAGAACTGTAAGAGGAATGCTTCCTAGAACACCAAGAGGAGTTACAGCTCTTAAAAGACTAAAAGTATTTATAGATGTTCCAGAAGAACATTCAAAAGAAAAATTAGAAACTACAGAAAGACCACATATATTACATATAACTTTAGAAGAATTATCCCTACACTTAGGAGCAAAACTAAAAAAAATATAAAGAGAGATAAAACATGGTTAAAAATTATTTTGTAAAATCTTCAAGAAAAAAAGCAAAAGCAAGATGTTTAGTAAAAAAAGGTACTGGTAAAATTTTCGTAAATAAAACACCAGTAGATGCAATGTTTAGTGGATATAAAAAAGAAATTATTTTAGAACCATCAAATATTGTTCCAGAAAACTTTCAAAAACTAGATTTTTTTGTAAATGTTTCTGGCGGAGGTTCATCTGGTCAGATACAAACAATTAGATCTTGTGTTGCAAAAGGAATCTTAGAAGCAAATAATAATAAAGAAGAAATTAGAGAACAATTTATGAAATATGATAGATATCTAATTGTTGATGATGTGCGTCAAAAAGAAGCTAAGAAACAACTAGGTCGTGGTGCTAGAGCAAAGAAGCAACACTCCAAAAGGTGATTTTATGATATGTCCTGTACGTTGTTTTTCATGTGGTCAGGTCGTTGCTGACAAATATGAAGAATATAAGAGACTAATAGAAGAAGAAAAAAAAACTAAAGGCCAAGCACTTGATATTGTTGGCCTTAGAAAATATTGTTGTAGACGTATGTTGTTAACACATACAGATGTAATAGACGACATTATAAAATACTAAAATTTGTGAAAGAATATGAGTGAAGTAAAAACAAAAAATCAGCCAAAAACTCTTGTAAATATAGACCTTTATTTAAAGAATGGTATTCATATTGGTACAAAATATAAAAACGGACCAATGAGAAGATTTATCTTTAAGTCCAGAAGTGATAAACTTAATGTCATGGATGTACAAAGTATAGATAAAAGAATAAAAATAAGTATAGACTTTTTATCAAGACAAGATCCAAAAGACGTTTTGTTTGTTTCTAGAAAAAGATATTCTTTGCCAGGAATGAAACTTTTAGAAAAAACCTTTGGATATAGGATAATGTACGATAGATTTGTGCCTGGAACTCTAACAAACCCACAATCAGAACACTTTATAGAACCAAAGCTTTTGTTTGTTTCTGATCCAAATGTAGATAGACAAGCAATAGTCGAAGCAAAGAAAATAGGACTACCAGTTATGGCTTTATCAACAACATCTAGTAATATAAGAGATATAGACTTTATTATACCATATAACAATAAAGGAAAAAAATCTGTAGCACTATATTTTTGGTTACTAATAAAAGAGCTATATAAAAATAACGGACTTATTAAATCAGATAAAGAATATCAATATAACGTAGAAGACTTTGTTTATGAACTTGATAAAGAAGAAAAAAGAAAATCTCAACAAAAAGAAAGAAGATTTGGAAGACCACAAAGAAGGTTTAGAAAACAATAGGTTTATAAGATGTTTTGTTGTTAACTATTATTAGTTAGAAAATTATTTAAGGTGGAGCAAATGAACGAAAAAATATTTAATCTTTTGTTGGACTTAGGTCTAACTGAATACGAAGCAAGAACTGTAAATACTTTATTTAAATTTGTAGAAGCAGACGCTCCGCACATAAGTAGAAACGCAGAAATTCCTAAAACAAGAATCTATGATGTGTTAGAAAAACTAAAAACAAAAGGCATTGTTTTAGAAGTATATGGAAGACCAAAAAAATATAAGATAATAGATCCTAAAGAAGTTTTTAATAATCTATTTGATATAAAAAGAAAAGAACTAGATATAATAAATAAAGATATAGACCACATACTAACCAAAGAAAAATGGACAGACCACTCAGTTGTTGACGAAAAAGTCTTACAAGTAAAAAATCTTAAAGACTATAATAAATTACTATCACAAGAACTTAGAACAGCAGACAAAGAAATACTTGGATTTACACATATTGATGATAGATCAGACGCTTTAAAAGAAACTTTTGTAAACGAAGATCTAAAAGTAAAACTAATATCAAAACCATTAACTAAAAACTACGACTTTCCAAAAAATATAGAAGTTCAAGAAAAGAACCACTCAATGGATGCTTTTGTTATTGATAAAGACAAAGTTATTATGTCTTTAAACGATTTAACTGTTCCAAAAAAGACCTATCATTTTACTGTGCTTAAAAACAATCCAAGCTTAACCAAAGCAATCGTAACTCATTTTGATGACTATTGGAAAAAATGTTAGTTTTTAAATTATTTTAAATTATCTTTAACAACTTTTATTTTTCCTAGTTTTAATATTTGTTTAGACAAAGGATCTCTATATTCTTTAAGATAATGCACTTCTTTTATGTTTGTTTCTAAGATAAGTCTAGAGCAGACAGTACAAGGAAAATAATTTATATAAAGCACAGCATCTTTTAAAGAAGCTTTTTTTTTATATGCGTTAATCATAGCTCTTTGTTCAGCACATAACCCAGTACAAAGTTCATTTTTTTGTCCATCTCTTGTTTTAAAATAGTTTTTTGCACAACCAATTTCTTTACAAGGTTTAAGTTTATTTGAGTTTCCGTTATATCCTGTAGAAATAATTTTATTATTTTTAACAATCACGCAACCGACTTTAGTTCTTAAGCACAAAGACGATTTTGTTTGTTTTTTTATTTCTTCGTATATTTTTTTAAGCATGTTTTCTCTTTTTTTATTATATATTTATGTTTGGTAGAATATATTAATTTATGGTTTTTTGTATTTTGTGTTTTTTGTTGGATAAGACTAGGTGGTTTTAACTAACAAGAGTTTTTAATTTATTTTAATAAATAGAATGATTTTTATCAAAAAAGTTATCAAGTTATTTTTATAATAATAATAATAAAATAAACTCCTTTTTTGTATGATTATATCTCATTATATAGAATTTATAGAATTAAATATTCATTATATTGTAAACAATTTGAGATGTTTTATAAAAAAACTTTAAAAAATCTATTTATAAATCTTACTCCTATATAAATATATTATAGAGACTATTTTTATAATAAAAAATATTCTTAAAAGAATGTTTTTTAAAAACATAGTAAAAAACCGATGAAAGCTTTGGAGGTAATATATATGGCTGAATTTGTTAAATTCCAGGTTCCTGAAGACCTAAAAAACTTACAAAACGAAGTTTTGACAAAAGTTTCAAAAACTGGAAAAATAAAAATTGGAATAAACGAAGTAACTAAGATTATCGAAAGAAATAATGCAAAACTTGTTGTTGTTGCAGAAGATGTTTCTCCTGCAGAAATAATAATGCATGTTCCTGTTTTGTGTAAAGAGAAAAAAGTACCTTACACATATGTTAAAACAAAAGAAGAATTAGGAAAACTAGCAGGAATAAGTGCAAAAGCAAGTTCTATTGCTGTTATTGATGAAGGAATCGCAAAAAAAGAATTTGCTTCATTGATAGATAAGATTTCAGAAATTGTTGGTGGTAAAACAGAAAAGAAAGAAGCACCAAAAGAAGCTAAAAAAGAAGCACCAAAAGAAGCTAAAAAAGAAAATAAACCAAAAACAGAAAAACCAGAAACAAAAGAAGAAGCAAAAGAAATGAAAACAGAAAAACCAGAAACTAAAGAAGAAGCAAAAGAAATGAAAACAGAAAAACCAGAAACAAAAGAAGAAACTAAAGAAGAAGCAAAAGAAATGAAAACAGAAAAACCAGAAA
>PWLL01000065.1 GCA_003559395.1 Candidatus Iainarchaeum sp.
CATAGTTTTTCTTTTTTTAAACAATAATATATTTATTGACACAAAACAAATATAAGTACTTTGTTCACAAAAAACTAATCAATAATTTCAAAACTTCCAGTTGGTAAAAAAAGATCAATTTCTGAAGAGTCTGCGTTTATTTGTTTTTCTTTAAGTTTTTGTTTAATTATTTTTATTGTTTCTGATTTTTTTAAAGAACCTGGTTTAAGAGCAACATAGAAGGGATATTTTTCTATTGCTGTTCTAGGTCCAGAAACAATGGTTTTTTTTTGTTTATCAAAAGAAACTAATAGTTCTAAGATTATTTTTTTATAATACGTTCTTGAACCTCTAATAACAAACGCGCCAGTTCCTAAAGACTCTCCCGATTTTGGTGTTTTGGTTACTTGTTCAGCAGTAACAGAATATACTTCTTGAGAAAAATAATTGTTTTTCCAAGCTGAAGAAAAAACAGCAGCAATCGTTGCTGCTTCTTGTTTGTCTATCTCTTGTGCCTCTTTTCCTTTTTTTAAAACAACATGTGGAGCACCGTGAGCATCTGCATGAAAATAAAGATCTTTTTCTTCTAGATGTTTTTTAACAACCACTTCATTACTTTTTGCATCTCTTCCAGCAATAACCAAATAGTTGTTAGATGTAAAACACCATCTATATTTTTCATACCATTCCTTATCTCTTTTAATAATCTTTTTAAGTTGTTGTTTTTCTGGTCTTTCTATTTGTTGTTGTTTTTCTTGTGTATTTTTTTGTGCTTTTTTAAGTCCTTTTATTTTTTGTTCTATTTTTTGTTTTTGTTTATATTTAAGGTCTGCATTTTTTCCTGCACTTTTGTTATAGTATATTTCTATTTCCATAATAATCTTTTATTTACCTATATCTTTTTCAAGAAGATCAATTAACGCATCTATTTCGTTTTTTTTTTTATAGCTTGGTTCTGTTAAAAAACACATACTTCTGTTTTTTATAAAATTAAAAACATTTGGAATTTGATAGTATTTTTCTTGAAAATCTTTATATTGGTCTTCTATGTTTTTAGATAACATATTAAGAAAAATATTTGATTGATTTTCAGTTATTACTTGTGAACAAGAAATAATGTTTGAATCATCGTTAATAATTTTTAAAAACTCATTAAAAGTTTTTTTGTCTGAAAGATCAACCTGCAACAAAACTTTTGATTTAAGATTATAGCCTGCAACTTTTGCATCAAGCAAAGGTCTATAACCGTTTATAAATTTATTTTCTTCAAGGAAGTTAATGGATGATTTTATAGTAGTTCTATGAAACCCAGTAATCTTTTGTATTTCTTTTATATTAGGAGAAATTGCTTTTTTTTGTTTCATAGCAGAAAGTATCTTAACTCTTATGGGGTCTATTATTTTTTTTTGAGTAGGCATGTTGCTTCACAAATATACTTGTACATAAAAACATATAAAAAAGGAAGTTTTTGTACAAAAAACACACAACAATGATTTTTAATATACTTTAAAATAAAAAATAGAAAGAAAAAGAAATCATCTCTTTTTCTTTGGTTTCTTTCTAAATAATCTTATCGCCATAACAAGAAGATAAATAACAACCACATATGGCAAAATAGCAAACAATATGAAAAACAAACTATTTATACTGTTTACAAGAGTTTTTAAAAGACCAGAAAACTTAAAGAAATTAATATCAACATAATCTGAAGTTTCTGTTAGATTTATGTTAATAGTAGAATATGCTATTCTTTCATCTAAATTCTCTAATCTATCTTCTAGATATTTTATTCTTCTTTCTTGATTAGATATTTTACTTATTAGATCTATTTTGTTATCATAAGATGTTTTTTCATCATTATATAACTTATAATATCTTTCTAAAGTTTCTTTTTCTACTTCTAATTCATAAGTTAAATCTGTATGTGTGCCAGTCACATCTGACCCACTTTCTGAAAAATATTTAAGATCTCCTGTTTCTTTTAACTGAATTTTAACAGAATCTAGTTTTCTAGCATCTACTCGTACAGTATACCGCCCTCGTTTTAAACCTTTATCTGTTTCACTTACACTCTCTGAAATAATAAAAGCATCAGCAGTAGTTAAAATGCTTTTTATTTGTTGTTCTGCAATAAAAAAGTTGTTTTTACGAACTTCTAAGTTAACGATTGCATTTTTTATGATTAGTCTTATTTCTTCTTCAGGAGCAAAAGAATCTCTTGCACTATATGTAACAGAAGAATAACCTGCTTCTGTATGCATCATATCTGTTGCAACTCTCGCACCTGTAGTTGTAGCAAATGAAGAAAACAATCCAACACCACTAAAAACTATTAACAAAAAAACAAATAAAACAACCAACAACCAATTTTCTGAAACCTTTTTAAATTGCTTTTTTAAATTTGACATTTTTTCACCTTTTTCTATCTTTCTTTTTTTTAAAATAAAAAACACCTACATACATCGTAAACAATAACAACGTAAAAAACACAACATTGTATATCAAGCTTTTGTTTACTGTTTCTGTAGAGTCTTGAAAAGTTCTTTCTGTAAAATCTTCTACTTGGGTTTGAACCATGAAATCGTCTTCTGTTGCAAGATCTTCAACATAACCAACTCTGGTTTCATATAACGGAGCAAGCATAGAAGTTAACAAAAACATACCAAACCCAATAGTCATTATTAAGCCCAATACAAAGCTCCAAAGAGCTTTTGTTTCTTTAGGATTTATAAGATTAATACCTTTATAAGTTAAAGAATAGTATTTCCATTTTCTAGCTTCATTTTTTTTAATAAGCTCTACTTTTAAAAGAATATCAAGATGTTCTTTTAAAGTTGCAGGAGACAAACCAATTTCTTTTGACAACTCAGACAAAGTTTTTTGTCGTTTTCCCAAAGACTTTAAAAGATCTAATCTGGAATCTACAGCAATTGCTTTTAAAGTTGGTTTATCAATCACGATTTTATTTTCCATAACTTCTCAATATTTATTAAAGTATAAACAATTTATAAACAAATTTGTTTTGTTTAGGTCTATACCAAAACTAAAGCTCCTTTGTTTCTCCAATATCAAAAACAACATAGTTGATATTAGAACCATCTTTTTTAAATATTTTTTCTAAATCTTCTGGTTTTCCAGAAAGTTCATCAAACGTGCCATAGTGCATAGGCACAACAATCTTAGGATCTAGTAATTTTGTAGCATACGCAGCTTGTTTAGGACCCATCGTATATAAGTCGCCTATTGGCAAAAAAACAATGTCAGGAGAATAAAGTTCCTTTATTATCTTCATATCATAAAACACGCCAGTATCTCCTGCAAAATAAATTGTTTTTTCTTTAGTTTTTATAACATACCCAACACAAACGCCAGTCTTAGAAGAATGATCAGCTTTAACAAAAGTTATTTCTAAAGCCTTATATCTTATGGTGCCACCAATATTTCCACCAATTGCTTTTATTTGATATTTTAAAAGTTCTTGTGCAAGATCAAACAAACAAACAACCTCAGATCCATTGGCTTTAGCTATGTTTATTGTGTCTCCTAAATGATCTTGATGATCATGACTAACTAAAATAACATCAGGATTTAAGTTATAAGGGTTTATTTGGATGTTTGGGTTGCCTGAGATAAAGGGGTCTATTAGTATCTTCAGTTCTTCTGTTTCTATGAAAAAACAGGAGTGTCCTAAATATCGTACATTCATTCAATCACCATTTACAAAAATTTCTCTTTAATATCTACAATCACGTTATGTGGTCCAAAAAAATAAAGTTTTCCATGTTCTATTTTTATGACAACTTCATTAACATATATCTTAAATCTTGTTTTTAAAATGTTTTCTAGATTACTAAACAATATTTTCTTAAAAACATCTATATTTTCTATATTTAACAAAAAAACGTTTGATGTTTTTTTAACAAAAACATAGTTTTCTTCAAACATTTTTATTGTTTTTTCTTCACTTGAAGTACAATCGATTAATATTTCAGAAATATTATAAAAATTTGCAAGTTTTATTATGTTGTTGATAGAAGAAGAATCTAAGTTTAAGATTGCAACATCTTCAAAATTTTGTTCTTGAAAGATCAATATTTGTTTTTCAAGGACTTTGTTAAGATGTGCAAAATAACTTGTTTTTTTTTCTAGTTTTTGTTTAAGAAGTTCTAGATCTCTTATATAAAATGCAGAGCCAGTTTTTCCTATCTTCAACAAAGTGGAGTCTTGTTTGGATCTTTCTAAAAAGATTTGTAGATGTTTAATTATTTCTTCTATATTTTCTAGATTTTCTTTTTCTCGTGTATTTTTTATAAGATCGTTAATATTTATTAGTATTTTATTTTTAAGTTTAGACTCAACAATAAGCTTTCCTTTTTCTGTTAACATGTAGTAGTCTTTTTCTTTTTTTACATCCTCAAAAGACAAAAGGTTCTTTAGCGATCTTGAGAGTGCTGCTTTTGCAGAGGCTTTGCTTGAGTAGTTTGGTAGTATCCTTGTTAACAGATCGTTATAGGTTGTTTTGTGTTGTCCAATATTCAACAGTATTGAGTCTGATAATGTCATTTTTTAATTCCTGTTTTAGTATTTGCTATAAATATAGAAGAAATAACACTTTTAAAAAGTATGTTTTTTTAGAATTGCTTAAAAAAACATAAAATATTTTATTTTTCTTTATATATCATATAAACTGTTCTTTTTTAGTGTTTTTACAGACCAGTTCTCTTTTTATAAAGGTTTTGTATGACAATATATATATAATAAAGAAAAAATATTACTTTAAATTAAAAAAGAGGTGTAAAAAATGAGCGATTTGCCAATTGCTGCAATAGATAGACTTGTTAGAAAAGCTGGAGCTGAAAGAGTCTCAGAAGAAGCAGCAATAGAACTTTCAAAAATACTTTCTGAAGTTGCTATTGATATTTCAAAACAAGCAATAGAACTTGCAAGACATGCAAAAAGAAAAACAGTTACTGGAGAAGATATAAAACTAGCAACAAAAACTATGCAATAAAGATAAAATATGAACAACACAGATCTTCACATTCATTCTTATTATTCAGATGGTTCTTTTTCTCCAAAAGAAATAATTAATATAGCTATTAAAAAAAAACTAAAAGCAATATCTATAACAGATCATAATAGCCTATTTGGATCACAAGAAGCATATAATTATAAAAAAAATATAGAAATAATTCCAGGAATAGAAATAAATTCAAAAATCACTGAAATTTTAGGTTATTTTATTGATTTTGAAGATAATAATCTTAATACAATTATAGAAGATATAAGAGAATCAAAAACATCAAGCACTTATGATAAAATAGATCAACTAAAAGACATAAACGTAGATATAGAAGTTGAAGAAGTTTTAGAAAAAGTACATGAAAAATCATATCCTATGCTATCACATGTTGCAATGGTTCTAGAAGAAAAAAAAATCTGTGGATTTCAAGAATTTTTTGAAAAAATATTACCTAAAACAGAAAGAGCGTATCAAAAACAATATACTAACAAAAAAATAATAAAAACAATAACCAATGCAGGAGGCGTTGCAGTGCTTCCGCATCCTTGGTTTTTATCTGAAAGAATTTTTGAAGAATTTGATTGTTTTCTTAGAAAGATTGTTTCTTATGGAGTTTGCGGAATAGAAACAATGGGTGCTGTTCCTGACAAATTAAAACATAGAATGCCAATTATTATTGAAAAATGTAAAGAATATAATCTTGTACCATGTGGAGGCTCTGATTTTCATTCAGACAAATATCTTAAACAAAACATTTTAGGTAAATATAATATACCATACAACACAATTACAAAACTAAAAAATCATTTATAGTTTTTAATAATCTCGCCTACTACTTTTTCTACATCTTTCATTGTTTTTTTGTTTGTGTTTATTACATAATCAAAAACAGAAAGATCTTGGCCTAAAGAAAAGCCATATATTTTTTTAAAATGAGTTTTGGAGAAAGCATCTTTTTTTTTAAGACTTTTTAAAGCCTCTTTAAATTTTATTTTGTTTCTTAAAGATATTCTTTTGGCTCTTTCTCTAACACTAGCACGTAACCATATTTTTAGGCCTCTTTTAGAAAGATAAGGCATAGTCCAAGAATCCATGATTATGTTTTTTTCTTTGTTTATTATTTTTAAAAGAAAAGTATCTAACTTAATATCTATTTCTTCATTATCTTGTCGTTTATTATCAAGATTTGATTTTTCATACCATCCTTGATTCATAGCAGTATCTTTATAATTAATTTTATTTGTGGGAACACCTGACGAAATTTGTTTTAAAATATCTGAGCTGTGAATAGCTTTTAGTTTAAACTTTTTAGCAAGTGCATTAACTAGCACACTTTTTCCAGAACCTGAAAAACCACAAATAAATATATGCATATTTAATCTTTTTTATATATATTATAAACAATCTTATTAAAAACTTATTTATAAAAAACTAGAAACAAAATAAATTGATTCTTAATAAAAACACAAAGAAATAAAAAAACATACAAAGTGTTTAATAATATAATGGTAATATAATATATAAAGAGAAAGAGAAAAAATTGAGAACCTATGCGCTATTTAAGAAAAAAAACAAATCTTACAAAAGAGAAAATAAGAAATGCACAGATTAGAAAAACACAAAGAAATAAAAAACAAATAACAACAGAAGAACATCTGCAAAAAAGTACAGAATTGTATAAAAGACTACTAAAAGAAAGTTCAAAAAAAAGAATAAATAAAATGAGTTTATTTTTAGTAGAGTTAGAAGAAGCACTTATAAAAAGAGGAGTGACATCCTCATTAAAAAAAATAGGCCCTTTATCTGCACCAGAACAATTAAATAAACAACTATCAAAGATGGCAATCATATCAATAGGTCAAAAACTAAACAGAAACAATCTTGAAGAAGTAAAAATTTATAACAGACTTAAAAAATATTATGAAACAAAGTTTAAAGGAACAGATTCTGAAAAAAAAGCAATAAGAAAAGAACTAAGAGATGTAATATACGAAGCATCTCCAAAAACAAGAGAAAAATATAAACAAAAAATAGAAAAATTACAAACAGAATTTTTTGAAATTTATAGAAAATATCAAACAAAAACCCAACAC
>PWLL01000040.1 GCA_003559395.1 Candidatus Iainarchaeum sp.
AAGAAATCTTTAACAAAGTTATTGACTTAATAGAAATTTGCAATAAAAAAATATTAAAAAAATATTTAGAATATTATCCAAAAACTATGAAAAAAATGATTGCAGAGTATATATGATTAAACTAATAAAAGACAGAAACATCTTAGATAGATTTGTAATAGACTTTACAAAAGTTTTAGAAAAATACACAAAATACGCAGTTGTTTCTGGATTTTTAGCAATATCTAGTGGGCGTGTAAGAGGTACTGAAGATATTGATTTAATTGTAGAAGAAATGACCAAAGAATCGTTTATTAAATTTTTTAAAGAAATATATAAAAAAGGTTTTTCTTGTGTTCAAGGAGATGATGTAGAACTAATATGGAATCTGTATTTAAAGGATAAATCAACAATAAGGTTTGTAAGAAAAGGAACAATGATTCCAGATATTGAATTTAAGTTTCCTAAAACAAAAGCAGATAAAATAGCAATAACAACAAGAAAATTATTACCATTAACAGGCCTTCCAATATATTTTGGAAGTTTAGAAAGCACAATAGCTTTTAAAGAACATCTTTTAAAATCACAAAAAGATATAGAAGATGCAAACCATTTAAGAAAAGTATATTCTGAAGAAATAAAAGAAGAAGAAATTAAAAAAATAAAAAGATTAATAGAAAAAGAAATATCTCCAAATTTTAAAGACAAAAAACAACAGGTCTACTACGGAAGAGATAAAACACACACTGACTTTATTGAAGAATGGGCAAAGCATGTAAAAAACAATCCAACAAAAGTTTGGAAAAAAGAAATAAATAAGTTTATTGATGCACAATATAGCAAATCTAAAGAATTTTATAAAAGACTAAATAAAAAACAATAATTTTTTTAAAAATATGTTTATATTTTGTTTGTTTCTTATATATATTATATTTTAGTAAAAAAAGATCATATATGAGCCTAGGAGAAAAACTACGAGACGCAGTAGACAAAGTTAAACAATCTGTGCATGTTGATAAACAACTTGTAAAAGAAGTTATTAAAGAGATACAAAGAGCATTAATAACCTCAGACGTAAACATAAAACTAGTTCTAGAAATAAGTAAAGAAATAGAACAAAAAGCTTTTGAAAATGTTCCAACAGGAATTACTAGAAAAGAACATCTTGTTAAGGTCTTTTATGATACTTTAGTAAAATATATAGGGGGAGAAACAAAAGAACTAGAAGAAAATCCAGAAAAAATACTTCTTTGTGGTTTGTTTGGTTCAGGAAAAACAACAACCGCAGCAAAACTTGCTAAATTTTATAAAAAAAGAGGACTTAAGGTCGGAGTCGTATGTGCTGACACCTATAGACCTGCAGCATATGATCAACTTAAACAATTGTGTGAAAAAGCAGATGTTGTTTTTTATGGCGATATTGAAGAAAAAAACGCTTCTAAAGTAGTTGAAGCAGGAGTTTCTTATCTTCAAAAAAATAATGTGAATCTTATTATTGTTGACTCTGCAGGAAGAAGTGCACTAGATGAAGAACTAACAAAAGAGATTAAAGATATATATAAGATATTTCAACCAAAATATTCTTTCTTAGTCTTGTCTGCTGATGTTGGTCAAGCAGTAAAAGACCAGGCCCAAGCCTTTAATGAGTCTGTTGGTGTTGACGGGGTTGTTATTACTAAGCTTGATGGGTCTGCTAAAGGCGGTGGTGCTTTAACTGCATGTTATTTAACCAAATCTCCTATATATTTCATAGGAACAGGAGAAAAAATAGAAGATTTAGAGATATTTAATGCAGATAGATATCTTTCTAGAATAATGGGTTATGGAGATATTTCTTCTTTGTTAGAAAAAATAAACGAAGTAACAACACAAGAACAACTAGAACAAATGAAAGATGTAAATCCAAAAGATATCTTAAAAGGAAAGTTTAATTTTAAGCTTTTTAAACAACAACTATCTTTTACAAAGAAATTAGGACCATTTTCTAAAGTTTTAGGGTTTTTAGGTGCAGGAAATAAACTATCTGAAGAACAAAAAAACCTAGGACAAGAGAAAATAAACAAATTTAATATTATTTTGGATTCTTTTACAAAAGAAGAGTTAGAAAACGATACAGATTTTATAACTAAGAGCAGAATAAAAAGAATTGCTTCTGGTTCTGGAAAAAAATATGAAGATGTTAAAGAAATGATCTCACAAGTAAAGAAAATGAAAAAGATGTTCAGAAAAATGAGTGGTGGAGACCTAAAGAATCTTTCTAAAAACATTAATCCAAAAGATCTAGAAAACATGGATCCTTCAAAGATGGATCTTTCACAGATGAAAGATCTTTCTAAAAAACTAAAATACAAATAAGAAAAACATGTATATCATATATCTTAGAATATTTATATTATTACTTTTTTGTGCTCTTGCAGCATATACAGATAAGAAAACAGGATATATATATGACTGGATCACACTACCATTAATTTTTTTAGGAATAATAATTAATTTGTTTGTTTTTCCTTTTTCAAAGAACCTTTCTTTTTTTACAACTGGCGCTATTATTTTTGCAATTGGTTTTGTTATTTACTATCTTGGAAAACTAGGAGGAGGAGATATAAAGTTGTTTTTAGGAATACATTTTATGTTGCCTTATCTTAATGATCAATTGTTTATTTTGTGGGTGTTAGTTACTTCTTGTTTTTTAGGAGTTATCTTTATATCAATAAAATATATTTTCATATTATTTAAAAAAATAAAGTTTACAAAAAAGTTATTGGTTGCAAAAATACCATCAATAATAACCAGTTTTGTTTTGTTTGTTTTGTTTTTTGTATTTCTTTATTTTTCTGTAAATTATAGTGATATTTCTTCTTGGTTTTATTTAACTTTAATTCCTATTTTGTTAGGCTTGTTTATTAATATTTTTCAAGAAGAAGTTAAAAAACATATCTATCTTTTATGGAAAGAAGTTAAAGATATAGAAGATGGAGATGTTATTGCTTCTGAATATTTAACTAAGTCTTTAGAAGCAAAACTTAAGCCAATCTTAAGAAACAAAAAAGTAATAGAGGAAAAAGACATAAAGCTTATGATTGAGAAAAAAATAACACAAAAGCTACCGATCTATTATTTTCTTCCAAAGTTTGGGCCTTATATATTTTTAGGGATTATTGTTTCTGTTTTTGTTTTGTTGTATTTTTTCTAAAGCTTTGTATTATTTGTTATGCAAAACAATTTTTTTAAAAAGATTAATTTATATATGTTATTATATTTATGATATGTATTAGGTATGAAAAATATGTGCTATGTATGTTTTCAGATTTTTAAATAAATAATTAAAAAATTTAAAAAATAAAAAGGTGATATTGATGTATAAAGCATATACAACTGTTGGTCAAAGAGGACAAATAACAATCCCAAAAGAAATTAGATTAAAATTAAATATTAGTCAAAAAGATAGGTTGCTATTAAAATTGCAAGAAAATAATTTTATTATAGAAAAAACATTAAACAAAAAAGAAAAAGAAAAACAAATGATAGAAGGATATAAAGCATTAACAAAAGTAAATAAAGAAACAATAGATGATTTTAAATATGCAGACCAAGAAAGCGATGATTTATTGGGTGATTATTAATGCAAGTTAAAAGAGGGGATATATATTTAATAAATTTAGATCCTGTTGTTGGATCTGAACAAGGAAAAACAAGACCTTGTTTAGTTATTCAAAATGACCTTGGTAATAAATATTCTTTAAACACGATTATTGCATCTATTTCTTCAAAAATAAATAAACATTATCCTTTTTTAGTAAAAGTAGAAAAAGGAGTGGCAAATCTTCCAAAAGACAGTTATATACAATTAGATAAAATAAGAACAATATCTCTTGAAAGAATTATTAAAAAAATTGGAAGTCTTCCAAAAGAGTTGTTAGAAAAAGTAGATGTTGCTTTAAAAGATAGTTTAGGGTTAGAATAATTTTTTTAATGTTAAACCATTTTTGTTTTTTAGTGCTATATAGTACTAAATATATATAATTTCTATATATTTACTACCAAATAGACTTATTTTTATTTAAATATTTATTTGAAAATCCTACTTTTTGTATGTAAAGTAATCAAAAATGATTACTTTATAAACCTTTTTTAAGATAATATATATATGAGAACAATAAATTTACTTGAAAACCTAAAAAAACACCCAACCTTTAGATTAGTAGATATAGAAAGAATAACTAAAACTAATAAAAACTATGCAAAAACAAAAATAAACAGACTAATAAAAGCAAAAGATGTTTCCTGTGTTTCTAAAGGCATCTATACAGTATCATCAAATATAGAAGAAATTGCATCAAATATTGTTTATCCTTCTTATATTAGTTCATGGTACGCATCTTACTATAAAGGATATACAGAACAAATAGTAAACAAAATAACAATCTTTACAACAATAAAAAAATCATTAATAAAATATAATAGATATAAAATAAACTTTGTAAAAACAAAACATATGTTTGGATATATAAAACAAGATAATATATTTATTGTAGACGATAATAAACTACTGATAGATGTTTATCTAAAACCAAAAGAAATAGGAAACATTGATGAAATTATAAAGATAGTCAAAAAAGGAAACTTTAATAAAAATAAAATAATAGAATATTTAAAAAAGATTAATAAAAAATCATTAGTTAAAAAGATTGGATATTTATTAGAAAGATATAGAAATATAGACATCTGTAATAACTTTAAAATAGACAAAAACTATGTGCTGTTAAATCCATTTAGTAAAAAAACAACTAAAACAAACACTAAATGGAGAGTGAAAATATGATAGATAAAGAAGAACTTAAAAAACTTGCTCAAATAAAATCACTAAATCTAGGACAAGCAGAAAAAGATTATTTTCAAAACATTGTTTTATTTAACCTATATAAAATCTACTCAACAGAACTTGTTTTTAAAGGAGAAACAGCTTTATCAAAATGTTATGGGTTAGATAGGTTTTCTGAAGACTTAGACTTTACTGCATCTTCTTTATTCGACTCAAACAAACTAAAAGAAAAACTAAATAGGTTTTTTCAAGAATATGATTTTCAAGAAAAAAAAGTTGTGGGGAATAATTTAAAAATAACTATAAGATTTAAAGGTCCATTATACACAGGACAAAAAAACAGCACTTGTAAAATTGTTTTAGACATAAGCTACAGAGAAAATATATTAATCACTCCAGAAATACGAAAAATAATTTCAGAAATAGAAGTGCCTTCTTTTGATGTTTATGTTATGGCTAAAGAAGAAATATTATCTGAAAAAATAATAGCAATTATGACAAGAGACAAAGCAAGAGATGTTTATGATCTTTGGTATTTGTTAAAAGCAAAAACTGTTGTAAATAAAAAACTTATAAACGAAAAACTAAAGTATTATTCACAAGAATGGGATGCAAATAAATTTAAAGAAAAACTTTTAGATAAAAAAAACATTTGGGAAACAGAGTTGTCTTCTTTAATAGACGTTGTTCCTAGTTTTAAAGACGTTTTAGAAGATATTCATGAAAAGATTTAGAAGATAAAAAAGAAAAAATTTAGAAGATAAAAAAGAGAAGATAATATGACGTTTGTAAGATATGTAGGACAAGAAAAACATGTTTAAGATAAATAAAAAAGATGAAAAAACAAAAGCAAGAACAGGCACACTCTCAACCACACACGGAAAGATAACCACCCCTTTTTACATGCCTGTTGTTACTAAAGGTGCAGGAAAGTATGTTACTTTTAAAGATCTTGATAAGCTTGACTATGAATGTTTTATCTCAAACGCTTATCTTCTGTATCTTAAACCAGGATTAGAAACCTTAAAAGAAACAAAAGGTTATCATAACTTCATAAACTGGCAAAAAGCAATATTTACTGACAGCGGTGGATTCCAGTTACTTGACCCAACATTTCTTTTATCAATAAACGATAAAGGTGTTTCTTTTAGATCACCATTTAACGGAGACAAACACTTTATATCTCCAGAAAAGCTTATGGAAATACAAAACACAATAGGCTCAGATATAGCCATGGTCTTAGATCATCTTTTAGGACCAAACGAAACCTACCAAGCACATGTAGAAGCAACCAACAGAACAATAGATTGGGCGAAAAGATGTTATGACTCTCACAAAAATAAAAAACAGTTGTTGTTTGGGATTGTTCAAGGTGGAACCTATAAAGATCTAAGAAATTTTTGTGCAAAAAAAATAAACAAAATAAACTTTGATGGTGTGGCTATTGGTGGGTTAGCTATAGGAGAGTCTAAAGAAAACATGTATATGGCAATTGACTATTCCTTAGAAGAAATAGATGAAAACAAAGTAAGATATCTTATGGGTGTTGGTTCTCCTGAAGATGTTGTTATTTCTATAGGAAAAGGAATTGATTGTTTTGATTCTATTTTTCCTACAAAGATGGCTAGACATGGGGTTGTGTTTACTATGAATGGTCCTTTAAAGCTAGGAAAACAAAAATATCGTGATGTTCATGTGCCTTTAGAAAAAGGTTGTGATTGTTATGTTTGTAAAAACCATTCTAAAGCTTATCTTCATCATCTTTTTAGAGTAAAAGAGCCAAATGCAAAGATATTGTTAACTATTCATAATTTAGCTTTTATGCAAAGGTTAATTAAAAAAGCAAGAGAGGAGATTATTAATAACAATTATGAAAGTTTTAAAGATAGTTTTTTAGAAAACTATAAACCTTTAGATTAATAATATATAATATCTATTAAATGTGATTGATGTGCCTGGAAGAATTCCAATAAGAAGAACAAGAAATACTAGTTATATTTTTAATAATAAAAATAAAACACCCTCACAAGATCCTAAAAAAACAAATAAAAAACAAATAA
>PWLL01000032.1 GCA_003559395.1 Candidatus Iainarchaeum sp.
ATAGTTTCTTTAAATCGTCCAACAATTCGAACATCTTCTTCTTGAACATCTTTTCCTATAATCGTAATTGTTGGATTTACAAAGTCTATCTTTGATTTATTATCTACATAAAACCTTATTTCTTTTGTTAAGGAGTTAATACTAACGTTTTTTAAAAGAAATTCTGCATCCATACAATCTATAGCACTAGAAGTTCTTCTAGTTTCTCTTTCTGCATCTCCTAAAAAATCTAAGGTTATTTCGCTTCCCCAACTAAGATAAATCCCCACCAATATAGATGCGACTAACACTAACAAAACAATTCCTATTATCGGCGATATTCCTTTTTTGCTCATATTTCTTCTTATTTTAAAACCACTCAATCACATCTTTTGTTTCTATAGAATCTATTTTTATTTTGTTTGACAACTCAATAACATATCTTGCTTTTTTCTTTGGAGTATACATACAAAATGGTTTAAAGTTTTTTTTAATATCTACAATTTCTTTTTCTGCATTCAAAAACAAAACATTTATTTTAATAAATACAAAAAACATATGTAGGGTTGCTCTTTCTTTACTTTCTGTTTTTAGATCAAATATCAACCCATAGTCAATATCTTTAAACCTAAACATTAGTCCAAGTCCTCTTTTTAAAAAATTATCTGCTATTTTCTTTTTTTCAACAATAGTTTTGTTTTTAGTTTTATTAACAATCATATTTTATCTACTAATCCTATAATATATTATAAATTCTGTGTTTCTTTTTTCTATCTCAAAATCAAAAAAATGAATACTTTCTAAAATAATCGTATATTTTGCACATTCTAGCCCACAAGCTTTTTCTTCTTCTTTTATAAAGTGGATCATCGTTGCGCCTGTTTCTTCCATAATCTCTCTAGAACTTATTGATTTTATTCCAATTGTTCTTTCTATAGTTAGGGTTTGATCTTCAATATCTTTAAGATACGCTACTCCATCAACAAGTATTTCTGTGGCGTCTGGTTTTGGTGTAAAGGTTTGAAACAATATCACTGTTATTATGAAAAATATTGTTGCGTATTTAAAAAAATACAAGGGTTTTCTTTGTTTTATAACACACATAACAAATGATGTAAACAACGACAACAACAAAGAGATATATAACAAAAAGTTATTAATAAACAGTCTTGTGATTGATTCTGCTGTATAGAACCACAAAAACTGTCTAGATATTATAAAGTCAATATACAATAACATAAAAACAAACACAAAATAAAAGATAATAGACAAAAGGAAAAGATTTTCAAAATATTTCTCTGTACTTTTTTCTGATTTAAATATGCTTGTATCTTTTGATAGGTTTATTAGTATTCTATCATATGAGACAGAGGTGTTTTTTAGGACATCTAACAAAGATAAACAATGATCAATAATCTTACTTTGAATATTTTCGTTCATTGCTTTTAAAGAGTCTTCAAGGGTTTCTCCCCATGAGACTTTGTTGGCTAGTTTTTTTATGTCTCTGTTAATACTTCCATAAAAGTTTGATTCTGATAAATTTGTTAAAGCAACACCAATGTTGTTTGTTTTTTTATATTCTCTTCCAAGGTCTGCTAAAAAATAACTAAACTCACTTTCGATTGTTTTTTTCTTATCATTCTTTATTAAGTATTCAATAATAAATCCAAGACTTCCAACAACTAAACCAAAGAAAAACAAAAAATAGTAAATATTGCTTTGATAAAACAAATTATTTGCTATAGCTATAATTAACAAACCAGATAGGATTCCTGAAAACTCAAGAATCTGATATTCGTTTTTGTAAAAAAACAAATCTATTTTTTTATATGTTTTTTTTGGTTTCATATTCGTTTCTATTTATTTAATATTATAATTAACAAAACTTCCAACACAGGAAACAAAACAGCAATCACCATTAAGATTTGCCCAATCAACACTCCTTCTGACGCTATAAAAAACAAGCCTGACAATAGAAAAAAAACTATTAAAAACAAGAACATATTTACTTGAAAAAGAATGTTTGTTTTTGCTTTTCTTTGTTCTTTTTCTTCTCTTATTGTTTGTTCTATATTTTCTAAAAATTCATCTAATATTTTTTGTAGGCTTTCTTTTTTGTCTATAACGTCTATTAGTTTTCTGAAAAACTCGTTTTCTATTTCTGAGTATGTGCTTTTCCTCACATAATCTAAAGTGCTTCTTAGATTCTTGTTAAGGTCTGCCATTGACAAAACTCTTTTTGATTCTTTTGTTAAAAGGTCGTTAAAATCAAATTTCTGTAAGATCAACAAAACATCTTTAACAGTCATGTTTGGATCTTTCAAAACTTGTAGATGTTTTATGCTTTTTTGTATTTCTTGTTCTATTTTTTTTCTTTTGGCTATTATTGCATAGGTTGGATATTTATAGAACATTAAAAAAAACAAAGTTGTAAAGGTTAAAGATATAAAGATAGTTACTAAGAAACTAATTAGATCAAAATATATATTTACAAAAATTAATAAGAAGATTATTAAAAACTCAAACATAACAAAGAAAATAAACGACATTAACAAAGAGTTGGATAGATATGTGACTACGTCTTGATTGATTCCTGAGTTTTTTATTGATCTTTTTAGTCCTGATAACTTTGGTTCAAATAGCTTTACTATATCTCTAAAGAAAAACAATGCTATTTTTGTAAATATTTTATTCATTCTGATCTATGTTTAGTTTTTTAAGAAGTTTTTTAGGATCTTTTTGATAGTCATCTACTATGTTGTTAAAGTCTCTATAATCGTCTATGTCTGTTTTTTGCATCCAATAAAGAACTTCTTTTTTGTTTTTATAGTCTACTATGTCTATATTTGAGGATAGTAGATTTATTCTAAATCCTAGATTATCTTCGTTTAGTTTAAGGATATTATATTCTTTTCCTTTCACATATTCGTTTATTTCTTCTATTTGTATTTGTTCTTGTTTTCCAAGATTTATTCTTTTTAGATTTATGACAATTGTTTTTTGTCCTATTAGTTTCATTTTTTCTATAATTGAGGAGAATATCTTCAAATCTGCTGTTAAAAGATTAATATTATACCATGTTGATTCAAAAAACTCTTCTATAAAGTTATCCACAATAATGTAGTCTGGTTTTTCTGCTATACTTTGATCAAGAATAGTTTTTAGTTCTATTTCACTTGTTCTATCTGATTTTCTTCTAATCCATTTTTTTTGTGGAAGTTTTAGGTTGTCGTGTGTTTGTATTGTTATTATTTCTTTATCTGGATATAATAAGGAAATTCCATTTAACATAATAGATTTGTCACAGTTTCCAGTTATGATTATATGGTAGTCTTTTGCTATTGCTGACCAAATATAAGAGTAAATATCAATGGTACCTATTCCTAAGTTTACTAGAGAGATAGGACACAAAGGTTTATCTAAAAATTTCTTAATAACAAATGAAGAGCCTTTACTGCTTATATCTCCAACAGAATAAAGTCCTTCTAATTTATATCCATTAGGAAGGTATCCATCAATTACTGGATGGTTTGAATTTATATAAAGCCCCATAGTTTTTGTTAAACCAAGCACAAACACATTTAACTTTGGCACATCTTCAAAAAACAAGTTTGTTTCTATCATTCCGTATTTAATATGATATACGTTTATTGGTGTTCCTGCGCCCATACAGTTTACTTCTATTATGTTTTCATCTCTTAGTACGTTTGCTAAAAACCCAAGCCCAGTAAAGTCATTTTCTATAAACAAAAGATAGAGTTTTTTGTCTAGTGATGAGATTGGTGAAGAGATCTTATCTATTGATAGGTCATATATTTTAGAGATGTAGTTTTTAATTTCTTGCGAATCTCCTTTAAATGAGAAAAAGTTTTGATCAATGGAATCTAGAAAGATTTCTTTTATTTCTTGGTATATTTTGTCTTGTTCTGGTGTTAGTTTTGGTTGAACAATATTATAGAATAATCTATTTTCTTTATATGAGATTGTTACAAACGTAAAATCATTAATACTGTATTTATCATAAACATTTGTTAGATCTTTTTTTCTCTTAGCCACATCGATAGTATAAACTAGATGTCCTATATCTTGTTGTTCTTTGTTTCTATCTGAGATAAAGGTTGTGGTTCTCATTGTTCTTGGTGTTTCTGTTTTGTTTTTTGTATTATCATCTATTGGTCTTACATATTCAAAAGTATCCTCTTTTGGTTCTTTTTCTTTTACATCTTTTATTTTTGGTTGTTCTTTTGGTTGTTCAACAACAATCGTTTTTTGTTCTATATTTCTTGGTTTTTCATCAATTTTTTTTATATTTTCTTTTACGTATGGATTAACATCCACTCCTTTTCCTGTATCTACCATAACTGGAATCGGTTCTTCTTTTTCTTCGGATTTTTGTTCTTGACTTAAAAAGTCTTCATCTTCATAGTTTATTAAGTTAGTATAATCTTTAAGAGAAATAATATCAGGCACATCAATTTCTTCAATAATTCCTAAGGTTTTTTTATTATCTAGTTTTTTAGTTTTATTATCTAGTTTTTTATTTTTATTTTCTTGTTTCTTATCATCTTTTGAAAAGGAATCTATTTTTGAGTAGAGGTTTTGTATTTTATAGTTTTTTAGTTTTATTCTTTTTACAGTTGGTTCATCTTCTAAAAAAGAAAAGGTTTCTATTGCTGGTTCTGTATCTTTGGATATTTGGTCTGTTCTTTCTGAAAGCTCGTCCAGCATATCGTCTATAGTGTTTAGTTTTGGTGATTTATTTTCTTCTGTTGTTGGTTTTAGAGTTTGTGTTTTTGGTTCTTTTTTTCTTAAACTTTCTGAAAGCTTTGGTTCTTTTTTCTTCAAAGTTTTTTTAAAAGATTTTTCGGTTTTTGGTTTTGTTTCAGGGTCTTTTTTTCTAAAACTTTCTGAAGGCTTTGGTTCTTTTTTCTTCAAAGTTTTTTTAAAAGATTTTTCGGTTTTTGGTTTTGTTTCAGGTTCTTTTTTTCTAAAACTTTCTGAAGGCTTTTTTTCTGAGTCTATTTTTTTTAAAGGCTTTAACTTTTTTAAAGAATAGTTTTTTGGCACATATTTTTCTAATGGTTTTTCTTTATATTCAACATTTATTTTTTCTAGTCTTCTGTTCTTGTTTTTTGGCACATTGACATCTAAACTAGTCTCATGACTGTTTGATTCTTTTTTTTCTGAAAACTTTGTTAGTTTTTTTAGAACCATCTTTTTCAAATTATATTTTACTATATATTACAAAAATATATTATAGTCTATAATAAAAATAAGTCCATTACATTTATAAATATATTTTATCTTGAAAAAACAAAAAAATTTACAAAAAACTAACAATTCCATAGTTTGCTAGTATTCCAAAAAATAAAAACAAAGCAACAATTACATATGAAACAAACAAAGCAACAATAAAAGGAATTAACGGAGAGGCCCATAGTTCAGAAATATTGTTTTTTCTAGCTAAAGATTTTATGTATCTTAGTTGTGCTTTTGGTGAACAGTTTGGTTCTAGTTGTACTTCTTTGACTAATTTTTTGTTTTTGTATTTTAGTATTTCTAGAGGCGTATAAAAGTCAGTTATTTTTTCTAAAGGCATTTTGGTTCCTAAAAACATCATGATTGTATTTTTTAAAAAACCATGTTCTGGTTTTTGTTTTTTAATAAGATTATATATAAAAAATGATAAAGGAATAATAAGCATAATAAACAAAGCTAGCAAGAACACAAGCTGGGAAAAAGCATACAAAAAACCACTAGTAAATGAGATTAACAAAACAACTAATAAATCTCCTTCTCCGATATACGCAAAAGAAGTCATTTTTCCAAAAACATAAATGATTGTTAAAAAGATGATCGTGATTATTATTTGTGAAAAATATTGTGTCCACAAGAAACAATTGTTTCTAAACACAAACAAATAAAGATAAACAACAGATAATAAACAAACAACAATTATTGGTATTATATTTATTTCTCTATATTTTATATCTTGATAAACATAATAAAAAACTAATATAAAACAAACAATAAACAATGGTAATACGCGCAATAACATGATTTTCTCTTTTTTATTTATAAAAAAACGATTTCTTATTAATTTATGATAAACCAAAGGTCTTTTATATATTTTCTTTTTAATATTATATAAGGTTATAATAGATTTAGTTTTTTAACAATTTATAAATAAAGAGAACAAATGGTAAAAATAACTTCAATTGGATTTATTCTTGATGGAAATAGAAGATATGGTGTTAAAAAAAAAATCACTTATAAAGAAGCTTATTCTTTAGGTGCAAAAAAAGCAAGAACAGTTATTGAACACATATACAAGAAACACAAAAAAATAAAACAAATACATCTTTTTACTTTATCTAAAGAAAATCTAGAAAATAGAAGTAAATTAGAGTTAAATGAGTTATTTAATTTATTTAAAGAAAATAAAAAATATTTAGATGGTCTTAGTAAAAATATAAGCATTAAGTTTATTGGTAATTTTTCTAAGTTGCCTAGTGATTTTAAAAAAGAAGTTATTAAAACTAATAACTCTTCTACTAAAAAAAGATTAACGATTTATTTTTGTTTAGGTTATGGTGGCCGACAAGAAATTGTTGATGCTGTAAACAAAATTAATAACAAAAATATTAAAACAAAGATAACAGAAAAAACTTTTAAAAAATATTTGTACGATAAAGACATCATTGATCCAGAGGTAATTGTTAGAACCTCAGGCACAAAAAGATTGTCTGGGTTTATGTTATATCACGCAGCTTATTCTGAGCTTTGTTTTTTAAATAAATTGTGGCCAGAGATAACTATTAAAGATGTTGATAAAATCATTTATGATTTTAAATATGTTAGTAAAAACTTTGGTGCTTA
>PWLL01000105.1 GCA_003559395.1 Candidatus Iainarchaeum sp.
ATGATTATCCTTTACAAAAGAAATAATTTGATTAGAATCTAAAATATCACCAACAACGAAATCTTTACAGTTTTTAATAATTTGTGGGTTTTTATTTGATAAAAAACCATAAACATCAACCTCTTTATTTTTATTTAAAGCACAAACAATTGCAGCTTCTCTACCACCACTACCAACAACTAATATATTTTTCATAAAAAATCACTTTCTATTGGATATTTTCCTGTAAAACAAGCTTTACAATAATGGTTTGGCTTTTTCACAGATTTATCTAAATCATTTATATCTAGATAACCTAAAGAATCAACATTTAAAGCTTCTTTTATCTCTTCTAAATTTTTATTATTTGCAATGAGTTTATTTTTATAAGGTGTATCAATACCGTAAAAACAAGGAAACTTTATTGGTGGACAGCCAAGCCTTACATGCACTTCTTTAGCACCTGCTTTTTTAATCAACAAAACAATTTTTTTTAAAGTTGTTCCACGAACAACGGAATCATCTATTAAAAGAACTTTCTTATCTTTAAAAACACCAGGCAAAACATTAAATTTTTGATTTACACTTTCATCTCTAACTGTTTGTTCTGGTTTTATGAAGGTTCTACCAACATAATGGTTTCTAATTAAACCCAACTCAAAAGGTTTGTTAATTTCTTTAGCATAACCTAACGCAAAAAAAATAGCAGAATCAGGAACAGGCACAACTAAATCTACATCTGGTTCATCTTTTGCTAAAAAAGCACCTATTTTTTTACGAACATCAAAAACTTTCTCTCCAAAAACAACACTATCAGGTCTAGAAAAATAAATGTGTTCAAAAATACAATGTTTTTCATATTTTGAAGACCTAAACTCACTAATATCTATTGGATGCAAAACATCTTTATTTTCACTAAATTGGATAATCGCACCAGCACCAACTTCTTTTTTCCAAACAGGATTTACAATATCTAATGCAACACTTTCTGAAGCAATAACAAAAGACCCCTCTTCTGTTTTACAATAACACAAAGGCCTCACAGCATACACATCTCTAAACAAAAACATTTCGTTTTTTGTAATTAATAAAGTAGAATAGGCCCCTTTTACATCTTTAAATAATTTTTTTATTGCATTAACAATTGAATAATTTTCTTTTTCTATATAATAAACTATAAATTTTAATAATAATTCTCCATCATTTTCACTTTCAAAAAGCACGTTCTTTTTCTCAAGCATATTTCTAATTTCTTTATAATTAACAACATCTCCGTTACTTACAAGAGCATAAGAAAGACCAGACAAAGTTTTTAAAACGTGAGGAGAAGAATTGTTTATAGTTTTACCACCTTTTGTTGGATATCTTACATGACCTATCGCTATATGTCCTTTTAAGTTTTCAACAACAGAATCTGTAAAAAAATCCTTTACTAAGCCATGGCCTTTTTTATAACAAATGTCATTTCCGTTACTTGTGGCGATTCCACAACTTTCTTGCCCTCTGTGTTGTTCAGCAAACAATCCTTTTATTGCAAAACGTACTGCTTCAGGACTATTATAAACACCAATAATTCCACACATAATAATCAAATTAAAAACGATATGTAATATAGGTTTAGAAAATATTAAAAAAACATAGTACACGCTATTTTGAGAGTTTTTGCTTAATTATTTCTTTTTTTAGTGATTTTGATATATCAAAAGATAAAATAGTCTTAACATAATAATTAAAAAAAACACTTTTTTGTTTTTTTGTAAATTGTGGCTGAGCGTTTACAAATTTATTTAAATAAAATAACAGTTTTCTAGCTTTGTCTTCAGAACGTGTGAGTTTTTGATTAAATCTTGCAAAATCAATATCTAAAGGATAGATTTCATTTTTTTTACCAGGTACAAAAAGATCAAAAGAAAAACATCCTTTTTCTGCAAGTTTTGACACAATCCACAAAAATTCCATTTCGTTTTCTTTTGACAACCACAATAAACCATTATTAAGCGTTTTATTTCCCTTTGCTTTAGACCAAAACGCTTGAGTAACCAAAACCCATCTTTCTCCTTCACCAACCTTTATTTTTAACATACCTCCTTTAGGAAATAATTTTGCAACCGAAAGATCTCTGTTAGGAAATCTAGCATCCGCTTCTAAAGCAATTTTTCTTAAATCATTAATTACTTTTTGATATTTATTTGCAATTTTGTCAGGTATAGGATACCTAAATTCTTTAATTGCAATTCTTTTTTTAGAACCATCTTTAAAAGTAACTTTTCCAAGATATACTTTTCCAAAAGCCCCAGAACCCAACAAAACAAGTTTATTTTTTTCTTTTGCAAAAGTTATGTTTTTGACATCTCTTTTTGTAAAAAATAAAGATTTTTTAGAAGTTTTTAAAGCACACATGTTAATCTAAAAATCAAATAAGTTTTTTTGTTCTTTTTTATAAATAATTGGTTTTTGTTCTTTTTTTTCTGTTTTTAGTTCATTTTTTACAACAGTGGTGTTTTTTTTTAAAAAAGCATCGTTTTCTAAATCTCTTTGAATAAGAAGGGCTTTATCAATTATATCTTGATTTATTCCTGCAAGCTTAGCAACCTGAATACCATAGCTTTTATTTATGCCACCCTTTTCAAGTTTATGATAGAAATGTAGTTGATCTCCTTCTTCTTTTGCAGTAACGTGATAGTTTTCCACACCATCATAAATTTCTTGCATCTTATTTAATACGTGGTAGTGTGTTGCAACTAAGGTTTTAGAAGAAACAACATTATTAAGATGCTCTATTACAGACCAAGCCAAACTAACACCATCAAAAGTACTAGTACCCCTACCAATTTCATCTAAAATAACTAAACTATCCTTGGTTGCGTGATTGAGAATATAAGAAACTTCAGACATCTCAACTAAGAACGTGCTTTGGCCATGCAAAATGTCATCAGACGCACCAACTCTTGTAAAAACGCCATCAACAACGCCAATAGTTGCGTTATCAGCAGGAACAAAGCAACCAACATGCGCCAGCACACACCCAACAGCCACACTTCTCATATAACTACTCTTTCCAGCCATGTTTGGTCCAGTAATAACCATTGTTTTTAAAGTTTTAGAAAGATTTAGATCATTTGGAATATAATTAGTTAATTTTTCAATAACAGGATGTCTTAAATTTTCAAAAGAAAGAACATCTGAATTATTTTTTATAGGTCTAGAATAATTATTATTTATAGACGTAAGAGTATGAGAAAAAACAACATCAATCAAACTAATGTTTTTTGCAACAACTTTTATTTCTTCTTGATAATCTAGTATTTTTTTACAAACCTCTAAAAACAAACTATATTCTATTTCGTATCTTTTTTCCTGTGCGGTTAATAGATCCGTTTCTTTTTGAGATAATTCATTTGTTGTATATCTTTCACAATTTACTAACGTTTGTTTTCTTTCAAAATAATCAGGAACTAAAGAAGATTGAGATTTAGGAATTTCTATATAAAAACCAAAAATCTTATTAAATTTAATTTTTAATGATTTTATGTTTGTTTGACTCTTTAATTTATATTCATATTCTGTAATCCATGATTTTGTGTTTTTATGAATGTTGATTAGATTATAAAGTTCTTCTGAAAAATGAGGTTTTATAAAACCCCCCTCTCTTACACTAAAAGGAGGTTCATCAACAATAGCTTTATCTAAAATTGAAAATACTTCAGAAAGATCAACAAAATCATTATGACAATTTTTTAAATAAACACTTTTAACTTCAGACAAACAAGCTTTAATAACCGGCAAGGCCTCTAAACTTTGTTTTAAATAAATAAGATCTCTTGGGTTTGCGTTTCCAAAACCAATTTTTGAAATAATTTTATCTAAATCACCGATATAAGACAGGTTTTTTTTTAAATCTTCTATTAACAAAATATTTGAAGTAAGTTCTTCAATAGAATCATAAATTTCATTTATTTTATTAGCATCGATTAAAGGATGTAACAAATCAAAATAAAGTTTTCTATAACCCATGGGTGTTTTTGTATTGTTTATTAATTGAAACAGAGAATGTTGTTGTGTGTTATCTTTTAAATTAGTTACCAATTCTAAATTTCTTAAAGTTTTTCTATCTAGTCTAAGATATTTTTTGTATTTGTATTCTTTTATGTTTTTTATATATTTTACATTTGAAAATTGTGTTGTTTTTATATAATTTAAAGCATTGTACGTACTAATTAAACAAACAGGATTTTCATGCAATCCAAACTTTTCTAAACTCTCTAATTCAAAATGTTCTTTTAAGTTTTTTTTTGCAGTATCTTCATCTATAACTTCTGTATAGTTTATTATAGTATCAGGAATATTTTTTTTAATAGATTCAACAACATCAAAATCTTTTAGAATGTTTTTTGTTAACAATAGTTCTTTTGGTTTTATAAGTGTTAATTGATCAAGAAGATCATCTTTATAATAAAAACTACACGTTTTTGAATCGTTTGTAGTAATGTCTATTAAAGAAAAACCATAAGCATCTTTTATTTTAGAAATAGAACCTAAATAATTGTTATCATAAGTATCTGTAAAAAGAGTGCTTGGAGTAATTACTCTTGTTACAGCTCTTTTTACTAACCCTTTTGCTTTTTTAGGATCTTCTATTTGTTCACAAATAACAACTTTTTTACCACACTTTACCAACTTTACAATGTATGGGTCAATTGAATGATAAGGAATCCCTGCTAAAGGAGCCTGTGTTTCTCCTTTACCTCTTTTAGTTAAAGTTATGTTTAATAGTTTTGAAGCAATCTTTGCATCATCGTAAAAAATTTCATAAAAGTCGCCAGCTCTAAACAGCAATATGCCTTCCGGATATTGTTTTTTTGTTTCTATATATTGTTTCATCATCGGCGTTAAATTATTATTAAACATACTAACTCCACAAATGAGACTGGTGGGATTTGAACCCACGACACATAGGTCTTCAGCCTATTGCTCTCCCAGACTGAGCTACAGTCCCTTATTTTGAGCTCGATGGGATTTGAACCCATGACACCAAGGTTAAGAGCCTTGTGCTCTAACCAGCTGAGCTACGAGCCCTAAGAATGAATGAACTCGAGGGGATTCGAACCCACGACACCTGGGTTAAAAGCCCAGTGCTCTAGCCAGCTGAGCTACGAGTCCAAAAATATTATATTACATATATATATTATAATAACAAAAATATATAAAAAGAAGT
The DNA here is from genome assembly GCA_003559395.1 of Candidatus Iainarchaeum sp. Lineage (GTDB taxonomy): Archaea > Iainarchaeota > Iainarchaeia > Iainarchaeales > CSSED10-239 > CSSED10-239. The sequence goes on from PWLL01000105.1 coordinate 5,195, forward strand.
ATGTATATAAGTATATTATGAGACAAAACATTTATAAATTAAATATATTAAAATTAGATCATAGACCAGTAAGAGATAAAAGAATCACAACACATTGTGCATTAGTTGCCAGAGCTTTTGGTTGTTCAAACTTTTTTTATTCAGGAATAAATGACATCTATTTTGAAAATAATGTAAAAGACGTTTGTAAAAAATGGGGTGGTAATTTTAAAAAAACTTATTTAGAAAAACCACTTTCATTTGTTAAAAAAGAAAAAAACGATGGAACCTTAATTGTTCACCTTACAATGTATGGAGAAGTAATTACAGAAAAAATAAAACAAATAAAAACAAATAAAAAAATTCTTTTAATTGTTGGTGGTCCTAAAGTCCCTAAAGAATATTTTGAAATTGCAGATTATAATATTGCGGTAGGATCACAACCACATAGTGAAGTTGCAGCAATATCTTTGTTTTTATATATATTTGATAATAAATTAATAGAGTCCTCATTTAATTCTGATTTTAAAATAATACCAAATAAAAATAAAAGAATAATTTATTCTCAAAAAAAATAATACTCTTTTTTAAGATGTTGTATCTTAATATATATATAATAAACAAACTAATTTAAAAAAAGAAAAATTTATGGTTAAAAATAAAATAAATAAAATTATCTTAGAAGATAAGACCGTTTGTGATTTTTTAACGCAAATTGCAGGCCCTTTAGCACCAAACATTATTGATTTTTTTAAAAATGATTCAGAGTACACTCCAGAAATATTATCTAAAAAATTAAATGAAAAAATAACAAACGTAAGATTTACATTAAATAGTTTACATTATAGAGGTATTGCATGTTATAAAAGAAAAAAAATAGACAATAAATTTTGTGAATTTAACTGGACGATTAAACATAAAAAAATATTAGAAATTGTTATTGAACAACAAATAGAAAAATATCAAGAATTAGATAAAGTGATAGGTGAAAAAAAAGATAGAGATTATTTTGCGTGCCCTAAAAAATGTATTGAAATTCCTTTTGAAATTTCTGCAGCTTATAATTTTAAATGTCCAAACTGTAATTCAAATTTAGAATTAATTGATATTAAAAAAATGGTTGCAAACATAAAAAGAAAAAAAACAAAAATAAAAAAAAATGTAGAAAAACTTAACAAAATGTTACAGTTGGTTGGAGATAAAGATTCAGATTATGTTTGTGAATCAATATAAGGCTATTTTTTAAAAACAAAAGCTTTATAAAAACTTTTATAGCTATATATATTATATAATTCTTCTTTTAATTATATAATAATAAAAAATTAATAATATATTCTTTTAGCGGGGTGGGGCAGTCAGGAGTGCCCGTCGGGCTCATAACCCGAAGGTCGAAGGTTCAAATCCTTCCCCCGCTATAATCTAATTTTTTAAACAAACGTTTATTTGTGATTGATTTGTTGGACACAATATGTAAAAACAAACAAAACAACAAAAACGCAAAAAAACAAATAAAAACAAAAATAAAGCGTTAAAAAACCTTAAAAACAAAAATAAAATTAAAAAAGAACACAAAACAAATAAAAACGGTCTAAAAAGCGTTTAAA
>PWLL01000017.1 GCA_003559395.1 Candidatus Iainarchaeum sp.
ATCATCATGATGATAATCTAGAATATGATAAATATCTGGATTGGTTAAATAATGTTTGGCAAGAAGTTAATAGAGTTCTGGTCTTAGGGGGCTGATTTTGTTTAAATATTGCGCCAACAGGAATAAGTGATTTTATTTCTATTCATCATGATTTTACAAATCAATTAAGAAAAATTGGATTGAAATTTAGAACTGAAATTATATGGTATAAACAAACAATGTTAAAAAGAACAGCATGGGGTAGTTGGAAAAGTCCTTCAAATCCTCATATTATCCCATCTTGGGAATATTTGTTGATTTTTAGTAAAGGTAAAAAAAAATAAGACGGAAATGCTAAAGATATAGATATTACTGCAGAGGAATTTAAGGAGTATTCTGATGGTTTTTGGAAAATTTCTCCAGAAGTTAAAAGAAATGGTCATCCAGCACCATTTCCACAAGAATTAATCTATCGTCTTATAAAATTTTATTCTTATAAAAACCAAACAGTCTTAGATATGTTTGGTGGTACAGGCACAGTAGCTGTTGTTGCAATGAAAACTCAAAGAAAATTTATTCATATTGATATTTCTGAAGAATATAATAAAACTGCAAAAGAAAGATTAAATAAAGCAATTAAAAATCCAAAACAAATTTCTATTAAGTATTTTTGATGTTTTTTTTCATTTTTCAAACCATCTTGTTTTTATTAGTTTTTGTTATTATTTATTTATAGACCTTTTTTAGTGATATTATGATTTCTCAGAAAGAAAAACTTAAACAAATGTACAAAGAAGTAAAAGAAAAAAACATAAAATTTATAGTGATGACTGGGGGTGTTCTTTCTGGGCTTGGTAAAGGGGTTGCTCTTGCTAGTATAGGCTCTTTAATATCAAATGATCTTAAAAAAGTACCCATAAAGTGTGATGGGTATCTTAATTATGATCCTGGCACTTTAAATCCTGTAGAACATGGAGAAGTCTTTGTTCTTGATGATGGTTCTGAAGTGGATATGGATTTTGGTCATTATGAGCGTTTCTTAAACATAACTTGTAATGGAAAGCAAAATCTAACTATGGGCAAGATATACAAAGACATAATAGATTTAGAAAGAGAAGGCAAGTTTCTTGGAAAAACTGTTCAGTTAATTCCTGATGTCACTAATTTTATTCAACAGTCAATTTTTTCAATTGCTCTTTCTCAAAAAGCAGATGTTGTTCTTTTAGAGATTGGAGGTACTATAGGTGATATAGAAAACGAGCTTTATTTTTTTGCAGTTAAAGAAATGGCCAGATATCTTAAGTCAAATATTTTTAATGTTCATTTAACTTATGTTCCTGAGATATTAGGTGGTGAACAAAAGACAAAACCAGCACAAACTAGTTTAGAAAAAGTATTTCATAGAGGGTTACAACCAGACGTGGTTCTTTGTAGATCTAAAAAAAGAATAGATGCTTCTTGTGAAGATAAGTTAGGTGTTTTTTCTGGTTTGTCTTCTGACAAAATCATCTCTGCAGAAGATGTAAAAAACATATATGAAATTCCATTAAATTTTAAAAAACAAAATCTTGACGATATTGTTTGTGATAGTTTACAAGTTCCAAAAAACCAAGATTTTGATGTGTTTAAAGAAAAGGTAGAAAAAATAACAACCAACCACAAAAACTCAAAAATAAAAACTATTGGAATTTGTGGAAAATATACAAAAATTAATGATTCTTATGCTTCTGTTATTGAAGCCATAAACCACGCATCAACTTTTTTTGATACCAAAACAATTGTCAAATGTATAGATACAGAGAACGTAGATTCAGAAACTTTAGAACAAATAGATGGTTTCATTGTTCCTGGTGGTTTTGGAAATAGAGGTGTTGATGGAAAAATAAACATTATTAAGTACGCAAGAGAAAATAAAAAGCCTTTTTTAGGTTTATGTTATGGTTTACAGTTAGCAATTATTGAGTATGCAAAAAACGTACTTAACATAAAAGAGTGTAATTCAACAGAAATTGATTCTAAAACTCCAAATCCTATTATTAAAATTCTACCAAACCAAGATTTAAATCTGCTTGGTGGTACTATGAGATTAGGTGCATATGAGGCTTGTTTGTTAAAAGGTTCTAAAGTTTTTTCTCTTTATAACTCTGACAAAGTCTCTGAAAGACACAGACATAGATATGAGGTAAATCCTGAATACCACAAACATTTAGAAGATGATCACTTTGTTGTTTCTGGAAAAAGTCCTGATGGTTCTTTAGTTGAGTTTATAGAACTTAAAGATCATCCTTTTTTTGTTGCCACTCAAAGTCATCCAGAGCTTAAGTCAAGGATTGTTAATGCGCATCCTTTGTTTGTTGGTTTTTTAAAAGCAGTAAATCTTTAGTTTCTTTTAAGACTTATTTCTGTTGCGTATTTTTGTTTACCTAAATTTTGTCCTATTTTTATTTTTTTACAGTCTTTTCTATATTTTCTTACTTTATTTTCTTTTTTTTTAATACTTTTTTTAGAAATTATTCCTGGCCCACCAACACATCCTCCATGACAGAACAAAGCGTCTACAAATTTTGTGTTTTTATTAATTTTTTTTAAAGTTTTTTCTATATTTTCTGGTCCTTGACAACAAAGGGTTTGATTTTTAGACAATATTTCTTTTGCGTGCATTGTTTCTGCTACTGCTCCTGCTAAAGGATATATTTTTGTATAGTCGTTATAATATTTATCAAAATCAGTTGTTTGGTTTTCTTTAGTATCTAAAAGTAGTTTATTTTTTTTTGCATAGTCTATCATTTGTTTTAGTTCTTTAAAGGTTATGGCATAGTCTATATCTTTTTTATTTTCTAGTGCTTCTATTTTTTTAGTTATACAAGGTCCAACAAAAACACAGGTGTTTTTTTCTTTAAAATGTTTTTTAATAAATCTTCCCATAACCACCATTGGTGATGCAATATTTGCAAGATATTCTTTATATTCTGGATATTTATTTTCAATAGTTTTTACTAGTGATGGACAGTTTGTACAAATGATTGGCTTTTTTGTTTTTTTAAGTTGTTTTTTGTATTCTGTATTTATTATTTTTGCAGCGAAAGTAAGTTCTGAGACTTTTGAAAACCCAAGTTGTTTAAGGGTTTTAATTATTTTTGGATATTTAAAATCTACAACAAAGCTAGGTGCTAACAAACAAACACATCTTTTGGTTTGTAGGACTTTTAGCAAGTCAACAAGTTCTTTTGATATTTCCATATTTATTCTTTTTTTAAAATATATTTTTCATATTTACTGTTTTTGTTTTTTAATAAAACAATCATCGATCTTTTACAATCGTCAACAATCTCAAAGCTATCTGATTCTTTTTCAACATCTTCTGCAAATTTCAAACAGTCTTCAAAAGAAGGCATGTTTTTTTCTTCTAGATTGTTTCTAGATGCTCCCAGATACATATATGCTTTTATTTCTATAAAATCTGCTTTTGTTTTTTCAAAAATATCTATTAGTTGTTTTTGGTTTTCTTTTTTATCGTTTATTTCTTTTATGAGTGTGTATCTTATGACTCTTCTTGTTTTTATATCTGGCATTAAAGCAATTGTTTGGTTTAGTCTTTTCCAAGAGTCTTTTATTTTTGGTTGATTTATAAATAAGTGTTGTTTTTCGTTTGCACTTTCTATTGACAAGTAAAGTTGTGTTGGCAGGCTATTTGTTTCGTTTAGTTTTTTAAGAATTTCTGTTTCAAGTCCGTTTGTTACTAAAAAAACGGTTTTTGTTTCTGGTCGTTCTTTTATTTTTTTTATCAGTTTATCAAGATCTTTATAAAGAGTTGGTTCGCCAGATAAAGAAATGGCCACATGGCTTGGAATCAGTGCTTCTTTATATTTGTTTTCGGACACTTTTTTGTTTCCTTTAAAGCCGCTTAGCAGTTTTTTTCTAGCTTCGTAAAGTCCATCAATCATCTCATCGATATCATCTGAAAACTCACAATCTATAACATCATAAGTCATCTTTTTTGCAGGTCTCCAACAAAAAATACAGTTTTGTTGACACCACAAGACTGTTGGGGTTATTTGTACGCATCTATGACATTCAACATTATAAAATTTTTGTTTATAACAAACTCCTTCTTCTCTAAGTGCTTTTTTATTCCACGAACAAATAGCTATTGCTGAGTGTTTTCCGTAGATCCCATATTTTTTATGTTTTAGATCTTCTATATTTTCTTTTGATATTTCTTGAACCATAATATATCTTTAGTCCAAACTTTATTTAAAAGGTGTTTTTAACTCACATATTTTAGTATTGTTTTGTTTGTGTTGATTTTGTGTTTTAGATTGATTATGATTTTATTAAGTTGTTCTATTTTTTTTATTGCTGTTTCTTTCTTAAAGTCTTGTTTTTTCTTATTTGCATCGCCTACGTTAAAGTTTTTATAAACAACTGAGGTTGAGACTGTTTCTCCTAGTTTTTTACGATATTCAGAGTCTATTAAAAAGGTATCTAATAAAGCTTCGTATTTTGGGTCTGTAAGTGTTTCTTCTGAAAGTCTTGCTTTTTCAACATCTTTTTTATATTCTGCGTCTGTTGCCATTCTTAGTTTATGTTTCCAATATATTTTTTTAAAGTTTTTTTTAAAAGAGTTTATTTTATAATAATTTTCTGCTGATGTTTTTTCTTTTTCCCAAAACTTGTGTTCTTTTTTTTTATCGTCTATCATTTTTTGTGTTTCTTTAATTATTTCGTTTATGTCTTTTTTTTTAGGATAGGTTATTTTTCGATTCTCAATTCTAACAAATTTTGTTCTAAAGAATGTTTCCCAATATTTCTTTTCTTCTTTTGGTATTTTCTTATTTATTTTTTCTTCAAGTTTTGAGATGTCATTTATTGTACTTGATGTGCTCATATGTTTTTCCTTCTTTTGATATTTGTCCTTTCTCTTATAAAAAGATGTAGGTTTGTTTTTAAATATGTTTTTATATGCTTTTTGTTACATAAATATATATGTAAGCATATTAAAACATATGTTATTTATAAATTAAGGATGTGATTATTTTATGTTTCCAAATATGGGTGGAATTGACCCTAGAAAAATAGATTCTATGATGAAAAAAATGGGTATTCAAAATAAAGAGCTTAATGCAAAAAAAGTTGTTATTGAGACTGATACTGAGACAATTGTTATCAATAACCCAACAGTGACTGAAATAACTATGCAAGGTCAAAAAACTTTCCAGGTTGTTGGAGAGGTTTGTTCTGAAGAGCAAGGTCTTTCTGATGAAGATATAACTATGGTTGCTGAAACTGCAAGCGTTTCAAAAGAAAAAGCAAAGGAAGTTTTAGAAAAGAATGATGGCGATCTTGCTAAGACTATAGATGTTCTTAAGAAAGAATAATTTTTTAAAAAGAAAAAGTAATTATAAGTGTATCCTAGAAAAGAAATAAATTACTAAAAAAGCAAAGAACCGAGATTCAAAACTTTTCAGAGATCAATTTCTTCATCTAGAATACATTAATATTAGATACCAAAAAGTTTATATTTTTATCATTTTTATTGTTCTTCGGCATAATCTTCTATCTCTTCATCTAATCTTTCTTCTGCTCTCATCACCCACATCTGCAATATCTCGTTTCTTACAGCTATTCCTTGCACATCAAACAAAAGTTCTGTTTTGTTTATATCTTCTGGATATCTAAGATGTGTTTCTGTTATATCTTGTTCATAAACATGTTCTTTATCATTAAAAACAAGGTCGTCTAGTTTTATGTTTGCTGATTTGTTTATTGATAAGATTTTTAGATTTTTTTCTTCTAGTATGTTTGTTATTGCTTCAACATCGATTGTTTCTTTATAAAACACAATCGATATGTTTCTTTTTGGTTCTTGAGTGATTTCATATTCTTCAAGTATTGAAGATATTTCTTCTTTTATGTTAATATATTCTTCTACACTTATTTTTTCTTTAAAAGAGAGGATTATGTTTTCTTTAACAATCAAATCTTGCACTTCTTCTTTTTCTTTAATATAATCAAACTGATTAGCATCTGTTATATTTTTATCAGGAACAACTTCTAGATTTTCTGAAACAAAAACATTTATTTCTTCTTCTGCAAATGTTTTTTTAAGATAATTTACATCTACTTCTGTGTAGATGTCTGTTTCTGCTGACAAGATGATTTTTTCGTTCCAAGATTCTATCTCATATACTTTTTGATCAAATATCATTTCTTGTTGTGTACTTAGGTTTTGTTGTTCTTGTGCAACAAGATGTATAAGCGTATCTCCTTTAAACCAACCGACCACGCTTGCAAATAAAGCGTCTTCTTTTTCTGTATGGTATGACATTATGGCTTCTACTTTTCCTGCAGGGTGAAAATATTCTTTTGTTTGGTTTGTGTCTGGATTTTTAAATTCAAGTTCTTTTGGAATTTCTAATAGTCCGTTTTGTAAAATATCTACTTGTTCAAAGATTTCAAGTTCTTGTAATTGCATATATATTTCTTCTTTTTTTTCTGAATCATATCCTACATGAATTAAAGCAACAATATCTTCTTCAATAGGAATAAAAGATATATCTACTGTGTTTACTCCTTCTATTTCTCTTAATGTGTTTTCTATTGTTGTTTCTTCATAAACGTTTGGA
>PWLL01000092.1 GCA_003559395.1 Candidatus Iainarchaeum sp.
AAAAATTGTTGTTCTGGGGCGTCTGGTATATCTTCTGTGGGTTGTGTTTCTCTTTCTGGATCATAATATAATAGACCTACGGCTAAGATTGACCCCACAAATAATAAAATCATAAATATAGAAAATATTGCTTTTGTATCAAGTTTCATAGTTCTCATTTTTTAGTTATTGTTTATAAAAACTTTTGTTTATATATTATATAAGTTCCATAAGCTTTATAAAATAAAGATAAACTATGACCTACTATCTAGGAAAAACAAAAATAAAAAATAAAGGTGTTTTAGCGCCTATGTTAGAGTATACTACTCTTCCTTTTCGTTTATTATGTCAAAAATATGGTTGTGCTTTAACTTATACAGAGATGGTGTCAATAAACCGTATAAAAGCAAAATCTTCTCTAGATGAAATAGATTTACTAAAAAGCATTTCTTCTGAAACTTGTGCTGTACAGCTTGTGGGTGATTTTACAAATAGGTCGGATTTTTTAAAAGTTATTGATATTTTAGATTCTTATAAACATTTTAAAATAATTGACCTTAACTTTGGTTGTCCTTCTTTCAAAGTTCATGATATGAAGGGTGGTGCGATTCTTCTTTCTAGTCCTTATTTTAATAAAGCTATAGAGAACATAACTGAAGCCATTTCTATTACTAAAAAACCAATCACTGTTAAATCAAGAGTTGGGTATTCTCAAGAAAATATAAAACCTATTGTCAATTCTTTTGAAAGTGCTGGTGTTTCTGCTATTGCAGTTCATGGAAGGCTTGCAAATCAAACTTATGCAGATCTTTCGGATAATCTTTTGTTAGAAAGGGTTGCTAAGGATGTTTCTGTTCCTTTTATCTATAATGGTGATGTTTCTTTAAACAATTTTTCTTCTTTAGATGTTTGTTTTTCTGGGTTAATGGTTGGCAGATCTGCTCTAACAAATCCTTTTATTTTTAAAAGTATTTCTAAAAAAAAGATTTTTAAAAAACATCAAGTAAAAATAATAGACGATTATCTTAAGCTTACTAAAAAACATTCTATTTCTTTTGATAAAAAAAAAAGAATGTTAATCATGTTAATAAACAATCTAAAGAGTGCAAGAAAATACAGAAATCTATTATCTTTATCTAAAACAGAAGATCAAATAAACAAAATTATAGATCTAATAAAAAAAGACAACCCATATTAAAAGCAGCAACAACAAAACAAGCAAAACCATTCTGTGTTTATTAAAAAACAAAAAAATATTTTTTAAGATTCTAAAAAAAACTTCAAACATCATAAAAAAGTAAGTTAGTAGTTTTTTTGGATTTGTTATATCTTTTAACATTTCGTTATATAGCTGTATGTTTGATTTTTCTTTTTTAGGTATTTCTTTTAAGTTGTTTATCTTTGTTCCGACTGCATCAATCCTGATAGTTTTAACATCTGTTTCTAATTTCCAAAAAGGAATCCATGTTTCTTTAAATCCGCTTAAGGAGATATTTTCAAAAGGTACTTTATGTCTTGCGGCTAATATTTTCTTAATAGTTGTTTCTGCTTCTTTTTGATCAACAACAAGTTCTTTTTTTCTAATTTCTACTTTTTCTAGTTCTGGTAGTTCTATTTTTTTCAATATTCTAGGGTTTACTATATCAAAAAGATATGTTGTATCGTCTTCTATTTTATTTGAAGTCGCATTTAATGCTAGTTGTTTAGAAATTGTTTCTGGTTGGTTGTTTTTTATGAAATAAATATCATAAAAACAAAACCAGTAAGGCACAATATTTAGATGAAACATTTTTTTATTTATTTCTATATTATGCCCTTTTTTTTTAAATGCGTTTGTACAAATATCCATAATCTTTTTAAGATTTACTTGTACGGGGAATGCATTTTTGTTTAGTTCCATTTAGAACTACATTTAATTTATTTTTTTTATAATTTTTACTTTTTCTGGAACAAGTAAAAGTTTTGTTTTTGACATCATTGCTATGTCGCCTTTAATATCTTTTACAAACATTTTTATTTGACCAATAAATTGTTTTACTCTTTGTGGGTTTCTTTTACTAAGTCCCTCTATATCTAATAAAACAATGTTTTTTTCTTTAAGTTCTTTTATAACTTCTTCTACTTCATTGTTTGTTTGTAAATTTATAGGTTTTACATAGAAATCGATATCTTCTGGTTCTTCTTCTACTTCCATATTATTTAAGAAATCGTCTATATCTAAATCTTCTCTTTTTGTGAAAACTTTTTCATAAAATGCCAATCTAACCACCTCAGTATTAAATATAAATAAGATATTTTTTAATTATCATATAACATTTAGTACCAAAATATATAAAAACAAATTCGTTTTTGTTTTTTGTTTGGGGGTTTTTATAATCGGTTGTGGGTTGTGATTTTTTCTTACAAAATGGTTGTTTTTTGTGTATTTTTCGTGTTTTTTTTTTATTTTTTTTTTGTTACTCTTTTTATTGTTTTTTGTTCCTATATTATTTATCTAAAATATTGATTAAACATGTACACGCACATAATTATTCACTATGATGAAATTGGTTTAAAGAAAAAAAACAGAAGTTATTTTGAAGATGCTTTAAAAACAAATATTCAAAGAAAATTAAAAGATCTTCCTTTGTCTATCTATAAACAATATGGAAGATTAGTTGCAACCATAAACCAAAAAACCACGACAGAGGAAATAAAAAAAAGATTGTCGTTTGTTCCGGGCATATCTAGCTTTAGCTTTGGTTTTTCTACTAACTTGGATGTTCAAGAGTTTTCAGAAAAATCTATTTCTATTCTTTCTGAACAAACGTTCAAGACTTTTAAAGTTGAAACTAAAAGAAGTAACAAAATGTTTAAGCTTACTTCAATAGATATAAACAAAAAAGTTGGAGAAAATATTCTAAATCATCTTAACAAAAAAGTAGATCTAACAAATCCAGAAAAAACAATCTTTATTGAGGTTTGTGAAAAAAATGCTTTTGTTTATGATAATAAACATTATGGAATCTCAGGCCTGCCTATTAGAAAAAACAACTCAGTTGTTTGTTCTTTGTCTGGTGGACTAGATAGTCCTGTTTCTGCATATCTTATGATGAAAAGAGGTTGTGAGGTTATTTTTGCACATGTTCAAAATAATACTTTAACTAATCAAAAACTAGAAGAAAAGATTTGTGATCTTGTTAAACAACTAACCAAAGTACAATTAAAATCAAAATTATATATTATTCCTTTTTCAGATATTCAAAAGAAATTGATTATGTATGTTCCTTCTGAGTATAGAATGATAATCTATAGAAGATTTATGTTTAAGATAATAGAAGAGATTGTAAAAAAAGAAAAAGCTTTTGCTGTTGTTACTGGTGATTCTGTTGGACAGGTTGCTTCTCAAACTTTAGAAAACATTTCTGTTATATATGATGCTTGTTCTGTTCCTATCTTTAGTCCTTTGATAGGCTGTAATAAAGAAGAAATTGTTCAAGTTGCAAAAAAGATAGGCACCTATGACATTTCTATCAAGCCTTATCCAGATTGTTGTTCTTTTATGGTTGCAGAGCATCCTATTACAAAGGGTTCTTTAAAAGATATAAAACACATAGAAGAAAAGATTCCAGATAAACAAAAGATGATTGAAGAAGTGTTGTTAAAACTTAAAAAAAAAGAAATGGTTTATGAAAAGGAGTGATTATGACTAAGATTGTTGTTGGTGTTTCTGGTGGTGTTGATTCTTCTGTAAGTTTGGCTTTGTTAAAGGAAAAGGGTTTTTCTCCGATTGCTGTTTCTTTAGTTATTCCTGTTTATGATATTAATAAAAAAAGGTTTGTAAAACCTTCTAAAAAAGAAATAAATCTTGCAAAAGATGTTTGTAAAAAACTAAACATAAAGCATTTTGTTTATGATGTTTCTGATAGTTTTGTTGCTTCTGTTATTGAATATATTTTAAAAGATTATAAAAAAGGAAAGGTTCCTAATCCTTGTGCTTTTTGTAATAGGTTTTTTAAGTTTAAATGGTTGTTTGATTTTGCAAAAAAGAAAAACGTCTCTTTGGTTGCAACTGGACATTATGCAAAGATAGAAGATGGTTTTTTAAAAAAAGCAAAAGATATATCTAAAGACCAAACCTATGGCTTGTGTTTTTTAAAAAAAGCCTGGCTTAAAAGACTTGTTTTTCCTTTAGGAGAAATTACTAAAAAAGAGGTTTATAGTTTGGCTGAAGAATATGGTTTTTTAGCTTTTAAAAAAGAAAAACAAAGTCAAGATCTTTGTTTTCTAAAAACCTGCTCCATTAATGATTTTCTAAAAGCTTTTTTAAAAGAAACTCCTGGAAAAATAATTGATATTAATGATAATCTTTTGGGCACACATCAGGGTTCTTGGTTTTTTACATGTGGTCAAAGAAAGGGGTTAGGTTTTTCTAAAAAATATTTTGTTGTTAAAAAACAAAAAAACAAAGTAGTTGTTACTGATAAAGAAAAAGATCTTTATACAAAACGGTTTTCTGTAACTAAGCTTAACTTTTTAACAAATGATCTTTTTTCTAAAAATCAATTTCTTATAAAAACTAGATATTCTCAAAAACCAGTAGAAGGAAAAGTTATTAAAAACAAAGATATAGAAGTAATTCTTAAAAATCCTCAAAGATCAATCACTCCAGGACAAGTTTGTGTTTTTTATAACAAAGATGTTTGTGTTGGAGGTGGGTTCATAAAATAACTTTTTTTTCATAGAAAAAGTAAATTTTTCAAAATAAAAACCCATAAAAAGGATTTCCTACATATATTATTTAGAAAACTATTAAAAAGGAAAATAATAAATGGCTGAAAACATATTTTATGAATTGTTAAACCAAGATTCTGTTTTTATTGACAAAACAAAGATTTCTCCACACTACACTCCTGTAAGTCTACCATTTAGAAATCAAGAAATAAAAACTTTGTCTATTTGGTTGTCTCCTGTTCTTAAAAAAGCAAAGCCACATAACATTTTCATTTATGGTAAAGTTGGTACTGGAAAAACAACTGTTGTAAAACATGTAATCGATAATCTTTTATCTTGTTCAAAAGAACATTCTTTGCCCTTATATACCATCTACATAAATTGTCGAAACTTTCAAACAAAAAACGCTGTTCTTTTTTATTGTGTACAACATTTTTTTCCAAATAAAAACTTTGTTGGTTATTCTAAGTCTTTTATCTATGATAAATTTTTAACATACATAAAGGAGAAAGAACTTAACTTTATTGTTGTTCTTGATGAAGTAGATAAGATAAAAGAAAGAGAAATAGATGATCTAATTTATAGTCTTACAAGAACTAATGATGAGCTTGTTTTTGGTTCTGTTTCTGTGGTTGGTATTTCTAATAATCTTTTTTTTAAATCGAAGCTAGATTTAAGAACAAAAAGCAGTCTTTGTCAACAAGAGGCTGTGTTTCCTCCATATGATGCAGAGCAGTTAAAGGAGATTCTTAAACAAAGAGTGCCGTTAGCTTTTAAAGCAGAGGTGGTGGACGTTTCTGCAATCAATGCGGCCGCTGCGTTGTCTGCTAAGGAGTCAGGTGACGCTAGAACTGCTGTTATGTTGTTGCTTAGAGCTGGCGAGCTTGCAGATCTTAATAAAGAAAAAAGAGTTACAGATCAGGATGTTTTAAAAGCAAAAGCAAAAGTTGAATCTGAGATTATAAAAAGTATGGTTCTTACTTTGCCTGTTCAGTTACAATTGGTTCTTTTAGCAATTTCAGAAAAATCATTATCTCCAAAAGCGATTCTTAAGATAACGGGTCAATTAGATTCAAATGTTTTATATTCTGGAGAAGTTTATGAAAAATACGAAGAGCTTTGTAAAAAATATTCAGAAAAAGTAGTTTCAACAAGATGGTTTAGAGAATATATTAATGAGCTTGAAACTTATGGATTTATTACGACTACAGTTTCAGGAAAAGGTGTAAAAGGCAACACCACCTTAATCAAGCTAGGATTTGATGCAAAGAATCTTGCAAACATGATTGTTAAGGAATTTTCTGAATAGTTTATAAACATTCTATTTAAATAGTTTTATTTTCTATATATTATATATATAACAACTTTGCAGAGGTGGCGGAGTGGTCAAACGCGCTAGCTTGGAGAGCTAGAGTCTTACGACTACGCGAGTTCAAATCTCGTCCTCTGCGTTTTTCATGTGAGATAAAATGAGTGAAACAATTACTTTTGAAGATTTTATGAAACTTGATATAAGGGTAGGTAAGATAGAGCTTGCAGAAAACATTAAAGATTCAAACAAACTACTAAGAATTGTTGTTGATTTTAATGATTTTAAAAAACAAGTGATTGCAGGAATAGGAGATGTTTATCAACCAGAAGATCTGATTGGTTTAACAATTCCTGTTTTAGTAAATTTAGAACCTAAACAATTGTTTGGTTATGAAAGTCAAGGCATGATTTTGGCTGTTGGTGGAAAAAAAGTTTCTTCTTTACTTACTACTGATAAAGAAACTTTGCCAGGAGAACCAGTACATTAATTTT
>PWLL01000048.1 GCA_003559395.1 Candidatus Iainarchaeum sp.
AAAAAATATACTCTGTAAAATTAATTAAGAAAAAATTAAGTGCAAAAGAAATTCTTAACCACTATGGGTTAAAAGAAATTAAAACTGATTTTCCTCTAGACTTTTTAATAGAAGAAATATTCTTAAGAAAAATAAGTCTTAAAGAAGTTTGTTCTTTAGGTTATAGTAAAACAGAAATTCTTAAAGCTGTAAAAAAAATAAGATGAAACTATTTTTTTTTAACAGATAAATAAATATTAAGAACAAAGATAAACACAAATACAAAAATTAAAACAATTATACCAGAAGAAGCATAAGAGACTAAACCCGTGATTTTTGAAGTCGTATCTGTTGTTTTTTCTTCTTCAACAACGGTTTTATCTAAAGGAACATTTATATCTAAAGAAAGACTTTTTTTTTCTGAATCTCTAGTTAATATTCTTTCTTCTGATTCGTTTGTATCTTGAGTATCTATGTTTTCTGTAGCATAAACAAAAGAAGTGCTTATGAAAAATACTAGACACAACAAAACAAATATTTTTTTCGCATACATATTTTCTCTTTTTAACGATTTATCTGGAATTGGTTATTTGTTAGGTTTATATACATATTAACTAGGAATATGTTTAAAAACATATTTATAAGAGCTTAATGCTGTTTTTTCATTAACTATAGGTTTATAAATAATTTGATATATTATTTAATTATCAGTTGCCTAAAAATAATCAGTAAATATGAACACAAAATTTTTAAAAGATTTAAAAGAAACAACTTCTAAAGAAGTTGGAGGTAAAGGATATTCTCTTAGTAAAATTTATTCTTTAGGCTATAATGTGCCAAATGCTTTTGTTGTTTTTTCATGTGTTTTTGATGAATTTCTTATAGAAAATAAACTTTTAGATAAAATAAAGCTAAATCTTTCAAAAGTTAATTTAAAAGAACCAAAAACAATAAAAAAAGCATCAGATCAAATTCAAGAACTTTTTTTAAAAACACCAATTTCTTCTTCTTTAAAACAAGAAATAATATCATCCTATAAAAAACTCAAAACTCAAAAAGTAGCCATAAGATCATCTGCAACAGCAGAAGATTCAAAAAAAGCTTCTTGGGCTGGACAATTGGATACTTTTTTGTATGTTTCTAAGAAAGATGTTATAGAATCTATAAAAAAATGTTGGGCATCTTTATACAATGAAAGAGCAATCTATTATAGATTTTTAAAAAAACAAGACAAAAAAGATATATCTGTAGCAGTTGTTGTCCAAAAGATGGTTGATTCTAAAGTTTCTGGTGTTAGTTTTTCTGTAAACCCAGTGACAGAAGATAAAACCCAAATAATTATTGAAAGTGCTTATGGTTTAGGTGAAGCCATTGTTTCAGGTCAAATATCAACAGATTGTGTTGTAGTTTCAAAAAAAAGCCTTAAGATTTTAGAAAAAAATATAGTTACTAAAAAAAGAGCCTTATATAAAAATAAACAAAAATATGGGTGGAAGAAAATTTCTTCTAATCTTCAAAAAAAACAAAGCCTTACTGATCAACAAATAAAAAAAATATCTATAATGATTATAGATCTAGAAAAAATAAACAAATGTGCTGTTGATATAGAATGGACACTAGATCAAAAAATATATCTTTTGCAAGTAAGACCTATAACAAATCTATAAAAAATGATTATTATGCCACCAAGAAATAAAAAAACAATTTATGATAAACAAAATATCCATGACCCTTTGATAAAATTGTCATTTGGAAGACATGGACAAAAAAACCCAATAACAGGAAATCTTACAAAAAAAGGAAAAAAAGATGCAAGACAAAGAGCAAAAAAAATAAATCCTAAGAAAGTGTTTAAAGCATATACAAGTTCAGAAAAAAGAGCAAAACAAACTTTAGAAATAATTAAAGAAAACACAAAACAAAAATATAAAAGTGCTGTTAAAAAAGAACTGAACGAAAATAATGCTTTTGTTTTTTCAAAAAATACAAAAAAAATAATTGATTTTTTTAAGAATCTTGCAGGTAATAACAAATTTGCAAAAAGAACAGCAAATAAATGGCTTAACCATAAAATATCTGCAAAAATTATGAGGGCCCCAGAAGAAGTTGCAGATGAGGTTATTAGAAAAAGAATAGGGTTAGTTGTTAGGTTTATAAGACTTAAAGAAAGTCAAGGAAAAATAAAAGAAACACCAAAAATACATATGGAAGCTATAACACATGCAGGAATAATAATGCCTGTTTATGAAAGATTAACAGGATACAAATATTTTGAAAAATACAATGATATGCCAAATGTGAAAGAAACACTTACCTTTAACTTTTCTCCATATAAAAAAGGAGAAGTAAAAATACTAATGAACTTTCGTAAAAGAAACTTTGATGTTACTGAAAAAGTTTATGAGATTTTAAAACAACAAAAAGTTTTATAGTTTTTTAATAATTCCTTTGCTTAAATTAATTTCTACATAATCTTTATTTTTTATATTAGAGAAAAGATCACTAACATTAACAACGCAAGGGATTTTGTTTTCTCTAGCAAAAATAGATGCATGTGAAAGTTTTGTTCCTTGTTCAGTAATAATGGCTTTTATTTCATTAATATAAGGAAAAAAATCAGGATTTATTTTTTTTGCACACAATATTTTATTTTTACATTTTTGTAATTCCTTTTTATTTTTAATAACCATTACTTTTCCACAAATGAAATTTTCTTTATTTTTGCTAGTTACAACTCCTTTAAGAGATTTGTGTTTATTAACTTTTTTTAAATCTGAAAATATTTTATTTATCTTATTTTGATCATATGAAAAAGTTTCTTTATTAGCTTTTATATAATAGATAAATCCTTTTTTTCTTTGTTTTATTTGTTTTTCAAGATTAGTAATATTTATTTTATTTTCAATTATTTTTTCAACTTCTGAAATTGTTAAAAATAAAAGATCGTTTTTATTTATTTTTAATAAGTTTGATGTTTTTTCAAGAAAAGGAGTAATATATTTATAATGATCATTGTTCTTTATATCTTTATAAGCTTTATTGTTTAGTTCGTTTTTTATATCACATTCATAATATATAAATCTATTATAAAAATCAAAAAATCTTAGTAATTTGAAAATTAATAACAAATCTTCTTTTTTTTTAAGATTAATAAAATAAGTTTTTAGATCAAACATTATTTTTTTTAGTTTTTTTATGTTTTTATTAATTGTTTTTCTTTTATTTTTAAAATTGTTTTTTGCAGAAGTACAATGTCTTTTATTTACAAGCTTAACAAATTGTTTGTTTTTGTAAATAATAATAATGTCTGGATATGTACAATCAATTATTTTTTTATAATTAAAGTTTTTATCTGCAATACTGTTTAAGAAAATTCCTTGTTCTATATCTTTGTTAATATACCAGTCTCTAAGATTAATATCAAACATAGTAATTTATTTTAAATGGTTTATAATATATATAAACTATATAGCTATAAATAGTTTACCTTTATGAAAAAATCAGATCAAATATGAGATTAGACAAATATTTATTAAAAAATAAACAAATAGATACTAGAAGTAAAGCAATATACTTTATAAAAAGTCAAAAAATAAAAATAAACAACCAAATAATAACAAAACCAGCCTATAATATAAAACCAGAAGACAAAATACAGATTATTCCTAAAAAAATATATGTTAGCAAAGGAGCTTATAAACTAGAAAGTTTTTTAGAAAAAATTTCATTTTCAATAGAAAATAAAACGATTTTAGATGTTGGTTGTTCAACAGGCGGATTTACTCATTATTTTTTAGAAAATAAAGCGAAACAAGTAGTTGCTATTGATGTTGCTAAAGATATAATATCTAAAAAACTCTTAAAATATAATAATTTAATATATAAAGATCAGATAGATGCAACAAATAAAGAAAATATTAATTGTTTGCTAGATAGAAAAGTAGATGTTATATCTATAGATGTAAGTGATATATCTGTAAAAAAAGTATTATGTGCTGTACATGAATATCTTAAAAAAAAAGGAGCAATAATTCTATTATATAAACCACACTACGAAGGAGGAAAAGGAATTGTTTCAAAAGAAGAAAAACAAAAATTATTAGAAACTTTTGAAAAATGGATTGTTGATAATAATATCTATAAGATCATACATAAAATAAACTCATCAGAAAGAGGAGGATATAATCTTAAAGGTAACAGAGAGATATTTTATATGTTAAAGCTTAAGTAAAATTGAATTGTTTAAATAAACTTAAATACTTTTTGGAATATAAATATATAAAAGTGATTTAAAATGCCTCTAAAAAAAGTAAGAGTTGTTAAAAAACTAACAGCATTAGAAGAAAAACAAAAACTATATCAACAAAAAGGAGAAATATTAGATGTTTTTCTTAAATTTGATAAAGCATATAATCTAATAAAGCAGAAAAAAAAGCTTTCTGGAAGAAACTCATTTGAACAAAGTTTTGCAGAACTTAAAGCCATTAGTATTAAAATAAAAAAGTCAAATATATCTGAAATAAAAAAACAAGAAATTTTAAAAAAACTTCAAGAAAACTTAAAACAAGAGCTCTTAAAAATAAAAGAAGTTTATCCTTTTCCAGAAAAACTAAAGAAAATAGAAAGATATATTATTTCTATCTATCCTTGATATTAAGAAAATAATAAAAAAATGTGAAAAGCTTTAAAAACATGTTGGTAAACAAATATATTTTAGAAAACTATATTTTATTAAATGAAGAATATGTATGAACAAAAAATAGAAAAAATTACACTTAAAAAAATACGAAAAAAATTTAATAAATATTACTCTTTTTGTTATGATGATGATTTTAGAAAGTGGGTTGATAGCTATGATTATATATCATATACTTTAAATAATAAAAAAATAATCGCAACACTACTTATTAAAGAATGTCCTGAGTTTCCAAGAATTTGGCAACTAGGAAGAATAATCGTAAATGAAGATTTTAGAAAAAATAATGTTGGTTCTAAACTTTTAAAAAATACAGAAGATTTTATAAAAGAAAAAAACGGAGCCAAAATACTTGTGCATGTTTCAGATACAAACAAACCCGCACAAGCTTTCTATAAGAAAAACAACTATCTAAAAGAAGCAACTATTAAAAAAATGAAACTAGGAAAAGAAAATCTGAACATATATAGTAAAGAAATAAAAGGAGATAAAAGATGAAAGATATAAAAAATATAATTTCAATAAAAGATTTATCTTCAGAACAAATAAACTATATTCTTACAGTTGCAGAAGATATTGAAAAAAATCCAGAAAAATATAAAAATATACTTAGAGGAAAAGTTATTGCGAGCTTGTTTTTTGAACCATCAACAAGAACAAAACTCTCATTTGAAACTGCAATAAAAAAACTTGGAGGAAATACTGTTGGGTTTGATGATATACAAACAACTTCTGTAAAGAAAAAAGAAACCTTTAGTGATTCAATAAAAGTAATTGCAGGCTATTCAGATCTTGTTGTTATGAGAACAAAAATTGAAGGTGCTTCAAGACTTGCAAGCGAAATGACAGATAAACCCATAATTAATGGAGGAGATGGAACAAACCAACATCCAACACAAACACTCCTAGATCTTTATACTATTAAAAAAGAAAAAAAACTTGAGAATCTAACAATTGGTTTTTTTGGAGATTTAAAATATGGTAGAACCGTTCATTCTCTTGTTGAAGCAATTTCTTTATATCAACCAAAAAAAATAAAATTTATTTCTGCTCCTCAATTTGGAATCGGTAAAGAATATTTAGAAATGTTAGATAAAAAAGAAATTGAATATGAAATACATGAAGAAGCAAAAGGAAATCTTAAAGATTTAGATATTTTGTATGTTACACGTACGCAAGTAGAAAGAATAGTAGAACCAATAGAAATAGAACCTTTGAAAAAAAAATATACAATTACTAAAGAACTTTTAGATGCAGAAGAAAATCCAGAATTAATAGTTATGCATCCACTACCAAGAGTCTATGAAATTTCAAAAGAAATAGATGATACAAAACATAATGTTTATTTTAAACAATCAAATAACGGAATACCAGTAAGAAAAGCACTAATATGTATTCTTTTAAAACTTGTATGAAGGTGAAAAAATGATTGAAAGAAAAATTGGTACAATAGATAATGGAGTCGTAATAGATCATATAGAATGTGGAAAAACAAAAGAAATATCAAATATTTTACAACTAAGTGATTTAAAAGAATTTGTTGTTGTTGCAAATAATCTTCAAAGTGAAAAACAAAATAAAAAAGATCTTATAAAAATTGAAGGAAAAGAACTTAATAAAGAAGAACTTAACAAAATAGCACTAATTTCAAAAAATGCAACCATAAATATTATTAAAAA
>PWLL01000056.1 GCA_003559395.1 Candidatus Iainarchaeum sp.
ATAATTTTTGTGAAACAAAATATGCTTCTATTTCTGAATGGTTAACAAACAAAGGAATACCAATAAACAAGCTTAATGATTTTTTAGAATCTAAAGGAATTCCCTCTTTTGTCTTTATAATCTCTCTTTTGTTAATCATTGTGGCACTTATTTTGTTATTAACTATAAGAACAACAGAAATAAAAGCACAATTTACTATAAGAGACTATGATGGCTCTCCAGTAGATAGTGTATCTATGATAATAAGAGATGATAAAGGATTAGTCTATGAAGGACGCGTATCTTCTGGAGAATCTTTGTTTCTTCCCTTAAAGATAGGAACCAAATATTCTTTTATATTTTCTAAATCTGGATACGAACAAGAAACTTTAGAAAAAATAATTGAAAGTCCAGAAGAAAATATTAATATTTCTTTAGAAGAACAATTAGAAAAAGGACATTTAATTTTAACACTAATAGATTCAGAAAACGAAAGAGGAATAACTAAAGGAAAAGCAATCGCAAGATTTAGAGAAAGTGGAGAACAAAAAGAAGTTTCTTTTGGCATGTCTGAAAGTTATGAAATTTCTATGCATCTTCCTTTAAGAAGAACAACCTCTATTGTTGTTCAAGCAGACGGTTATGAAAACCATGCATTTGATTATACCCTAGAAAGCCAAACTGAACAAAAAGTTGTAAAGCTTACGAGATCTGTTTTAGAATTTCAAGGAAACCCAGCAAAAGTAACTATCGTTGTTCAAGATGAACAAAGAAACCCAGTAGATGGAGCAAATGTAGAACTATACAACCAATTGAACGAACTCTTAGGTTCAAAAGAAACAACTTTAGGGAACGTTACTTTTGATACTATTGTTGGACAAGATATTAGGTTTGTTGTAACTAAAGAAGGCTACAGAACATACGACAGCGATAAAGAAGACAAAAGTTTTTTAATTACAGAAAAAGACCAAACCTATAATGTTAGTTTAGAGCTAGGAGGAAAAGCAATTACTCTTTCTTTTTTAGATAGTGTTTCTAATCTTCCTTTACAAGACGTTTCTGTAAAGATATATAATGAAGATGGAAAACAAATATTTTCTGAAATTACAACTATGTCAGGAGATGTAGATGTTCTTGGTTTAGATGTTGATGAAGAATATATTGTTTCTGCTTGTCTTGAAGAATATCTATGTTCTCAAAAGATACTTGATATCTATACGAAAAGTAATTTTGAAGTTTTATTAGAAAAACAAACAAGAGACAATAGTGAAAGACTACTTGTTTGGTTATATGATGATTTTGGAGAACCTTTGCCAGATGGAAAAGTTTCTTTATATATTCTTGTAAATGATAGATATATTCCTGTTGGAGAAGGTGCACAAAGTTTAGATCTTTCAGCACACGCTTCTTTTATAACAAAACCAAACAAAACATATAAAGTTGTTGGAAATTATGGAGAAATTTCTGGAGAAGAAACAATTACTATTGAACCAAACAAAGATAATAGACTTATCTTATATTTAGAAGATTCAAAAAAAATACAAACGCTTGTTTTGTTAGATGATGACGAAAGAGAAGTTATTGAAGGCCATTTGCTTATAACAACTAAAGACGGATATATTTTGTTAGATAAAGAACTTGATGGAACAACTAATGATTTTGAGTTGTTTGGATATAGAGAGCTTGTTATTGAATATACAGACGTAAACGGAAACAAAGTAACTTTAATAGAACAAGTTGGAGATGAAGAAATTTTAACCATTAATATAGATCAAGAAAAACAACCTGTTGGTAATTTTCCAATTGTTGATTTTGTTGGTGTTGAAGATGCTCAAGGACATAGGAGTAATTTTGTTACACCAGATAACGATTATTTTTTAATATTTAATGTTGTATTTCCTGCAAACTCTAGAAAAGGCGGACTACATATAAGAGCTGGAACAGATGATCAAAAAGACGTTGACAATATGGCTTATGGAATCACTGGTTTTAGAGCAAACACAATAGACTATACTTATTCTATGACCTACACAAAAGATCCTGCGCCAGGAATCTCATCTATAGATTTTCTAAATACAGGAAGAGAAGGAGAACTAAACAAATGGTTAAATCTTGAGTGGTCTGACGAACAAGAACTTGGACAACATCAAATAAGAGTCAAGATTGAAACCACAGATATAAATCCTAACAAGCTTAAGTTTAAATATAGAGCGTGGGTGCAAGATAACGGTTATTTTTATAGAGATCCAAAAGATGATATCCTTGATACACAACAAATAACAAACGAAAGAGAAGGACTTTATGCAAACACAAAGAACTTGTTTGTAGATGTGTTTGAAACACCCGCAGATTGTTCTGATGATTTTTGTATATCCTACAAATTTATTGATGAAGATTTAATGAGTCATGAAAGAGGAGAGTTTTATGCAGTTGAAGATAATCTATATGCTTTAGAAGTAAATCTTTATAGTTTTAAAAACACAGAAGTTAATCTTCTAGCAAAAACATCAACTACCTCTCCAATAATTTCTTTTGTTTCTTTAGAAGATAGAGCAACTTTTCCACAAAACATAAATATCGATGCTATAAACGAGCTAGAGGTTTCTGAAAACTCCATTAACCTTACAGCTGGAGTGCAGAAGAAAATGTACCTCTTTTTTGCAACTAAAGCTTTAGGAAGCACATATGTTGATCTTTTCACAAGTGGGCCAACTATCTCTTCTCAAGAAGAAAGATTTAGTTTTAACATCTTGCCAGAAAAAGAAATGGCTGTTGAGCTGATTCCTGATTTTGTGCTTACAAGAGGAGAAGCTTTAAAGATAAATGTTAGAGATGCAGAAACAAATGAGCCGATAGAAAACGCATTTATAAAAATAGAAAACGAATACAAAGAATTTATAACTTCCTTAAAAGGAGATAGACTTAACGGAAGAGGGGGAGAATATACAATCTCTCAAAACATAAATTCAAATAAAATTTTTGTGAACGTTTCAGCATATGGCTATAAACCAATAACAAGAGAGCTTGTGGTTGGTGATACAGGACTTATACATGCACTAGATCAAATAAACATTAATGTTGGAGAAGAACAATCACAAGCACAAACAACAATTGATCTAAGAAACACAGGCAGAAACACTATTGAAAATATAAAAACAGAAGTTAGTTTTATTTTGCCAGTAAGCACTATGCATATAGAAACAATACACGACCATGAGTTGTTTTCTCAAACAACCTCTGAGCTAGATATTATAGTTAATGTTAACAAAGATGTTAGTTTTAGAAAAGCCAAAGCAATCGTGCTTGTTTCAGGATTTATAGGTAACCAACATGTTGTAAAACCAATCGAAGTGGTTATTACTAAAGGAAGAGTGATGTCAGATTGTTTAGTTGTAAAACCAGAAGTTGTTTCTTTGTCAGTTGGGTTACAAAAAGACTCTGAAATTAGACAAGAGGTTTATATAACAAACGACTGTGAGCAGCCAGTAACCATTACTCCAGAGATTGTTTCCTTAGACGCAAGAGAAGATGAAGACCTTGATTTAAATCTTGCACAGTTTACTGTTCTTTCTGGAGAACAAAGAGAGTTTGAGTTGTTAGTTACAAATCAAAAAGAAAGAAAAAGAGGAAGTACACAAAGATATGAAGTTTATTGGAACAATCCTTTATATATTATTGATAACACAAAAATAAATGTTGACTTTTTTAACATAAGAGAAGTTTTGAAAGTATATAATTTAGGAGGAATGCATCCTCAAAACATCATCTATCTAACAATGACTCAACCAGTTTCACAAGAACCATCTATACTTTACACTGGCTTTTATTTAAAGAACGAAGGACAAGTACCAATAAGAGATATAATTATCTCAGACAAGCCAAAAGGACTTACAGCAAACATATCAGCAAAAATACAACCAATCACAAAAGACATCTTAAGACCAGGCGAAGGAGTTCAAGTAAATATTGTTTATGAGTCTAAGAGCAGATATACAACTTTAGACGATATTATTTATGATATTAAAGGTTATGGTCCAGGTATTGGTTCAACAGTATCAACAGAAGTAATAAATGTTTTTTTAATATCTCCACCAGATTGTTTACAAATAATTCCAAAGCAACTAAACTATGGAATAGATCTTGGAAGTTCACAAGAAAGAACAATCACTCTAAAAAACACATGTGCAGAAGCTGTAACTGTTTATGATCTTGATAAAAGAGATGAGTTGTATAGACAAACTTTTGGAAATAACGAAGTAAGTTTCTTTCCACAAACTTCACCAAGAATCCTTCAAGGACAAAGTGCAAGTTTTACTTTGAAGATAGATGCTAGTGATTATCATACTGCATATAACACTCCTTTAAAAGTTTTAGCAAGAACAGATACAGGACATCTTATTGCTTCAGAACAAACAAACATATATGTTGATATTATGCCAAAAGATGAAAGAGATTTACAAACTTTAAGACAGATTCAGCAAAGAAGAGTTCCTGTTTGTGGTTCTGATGAAACAACTAACGTTAGTTTTCCTTTAATTTCAGAAGATTGTTTGCGTAATGGTTATTGTGATGGATATAGTGCAGGAAAAGTAATCTTAGACAAAATAAAAGCACTACAAGCAAATATTGTTAGTCTTTCTGCACAACTAGATAACAAAATAGAAAACACTGGTTGTTATGTTGCTGGAGGAGATGTAAGAAGCTGTAACATAACAGACCTACATCATGATCTACAACCAATTGAGTTTGATATTTATTTGCAAAACGATATTGTTAGTAAAGAGCTTTTGCAAGAAATGTTGAACAGAGATAGACAAACAGATCGACAAGAATATTCAAAGATAAACAATTATCTTGTTATGGATACTCCTGCCACAAGACCAACAGACGTTTCATTTGTAGGAAATAGAATCTTTGTTCCTGGAGATGTTGTTGGTTGTGGAAGATACAGAATAACCATTGATGCAGCCGTAGCAACCACACACACAGACCTAATGCCAGAAAGAGCGTATTTTTATGTAGAGCTTGATGATTATGAAAAAACAGAAGTTTGTGAAAAAGATATACAAAACTATCAGATTTTCTTACCACTAAACAAAGAATTGTCTGCACAAAAAACACATAATACGTGGTTGTTGAAGTTTTTAGGAGATAGAGATTTTGTGCCTGATATTGTTAAAGATTTGTTTGATGATGATTATGAAAGACACACAACAGATGTTTCAGCACATACGAATCTATTAAACCTTGAGTTTGATAAGATTCAAGAAAAAGAAGATGCTTTAGCAAAAGTAATCTTTGGAGATGGTGTTACTCCAACAAGAGCAAGACCAGAAAAACTAGATGTTATTCTTAATGAAGACTATCTTGTGGATGGAGATATTGGAAAGTCTGAACATTTTGTAAATACTGCAAGTAAAGTTATTAGAAATCTAATCATAGATAGACAACACATAGACATGTGTGTTGCAGAAGATAGATCCTATTTGTTGGTTTTAGATTTTGTAGAAGTTGATGATCTTGTTTTTGAGTTTAAGGATAAGAACCCTGATCTTGTTATAAAAAATGAAAAAGTTTGTAAAGATTTTATAATAAAATCAACTGTTGGAGAAGAAGTTAACTTTGATGTTTCTTCAGATATTGATGATGTAACTAATATTACTTATATTTATGAGGGCGAAGAAACAAAAAACCTAAGGTTAGTTTTAGAAGAAGATGCAGAAAAAGAATTTGCGGTTTGTGTAAAGCCAAGAGCAAACAATCTTTTAGGAAGATTAGTTGGAGAAAAAATAGATGTTTCTGCAATAAGTCAGTATGTGATAAAAGGAACTGAAGGAAAAAGAGAAGTAAAAAGACAGATTAATCTTGAAGGTTGTGGAATTACTCCTGTTAAGCTTTTAGAAGAGATTAATAGAGTTTCAGGAGTTATGGAAGATAAAGCAGAAGATCGTTCTTTTGTTGCTTTAGTTAGTTGGAATGAAAGATATAGTTCTGCAAATCAAGAAGCCTTTTGTACAACTTTAGAAAAATATTATTCAGATAAAAAACATGAAGGTGATTTGTTTTTTGATTCTGTTGATTTTTGTGATAGTGTTGAGAGACCAAGTGAGATGGAAGAAGCACAAAGA
>PWLL01000015.1 GCA_003559395.1 Candidatus Iainarchaeum sp.
TTTATAACAGCCTTAAAAAATACAATGAAAAAAGATTTGAAGGAACAGATTCTGAAAGAAAAGCAATAAAAAAAGAGCTAAAAGAAGTAATACATAAAGCATCTCCAAAAACAAGAGAAAAATATAAACAAAAAATAGAAAATTTAAAACAAGAATTTTTTGAAATTTATAGAAAATATCAAACAAAAACCCAACAGAAAAAATTTGAAAAACTAGAAGATATAAAAAACAATACAGAAAAAATAAATCCAACACAGAAAAAAACAGATGTAATCTCAAACGGATTTGGTTCTTTTATTATGGAGCTAGACTTACAAAAACATACGTTTGAAAAAAAGATGTAAATATTATAAAAAAACCAAAATAAAATGATTTTTAAATATATTGTTTATAGTATATATAGAAAGAAACAAAAAATAAGATAAAATATGTTTATAAAAAATAGTTTAAGCGATTATAAAAATATAAGAAACATAAATAAAGATTGTGAAGAACTACACCTTACAAGAGCACTTGCTAAAAAACACATAGAAAAGATTGTAGAAAAATGTCCTAGACTAAAAAAAATAAGTATCTCTCAATCTACAAAAAAAAGACTAAGCAAAGATGCAAAAGAATTTCTTAGTAAAAAAAATGTTCTTTTACGTGTTAAAAAAGAACAAGGAAGACCCTTAGAAATAAAAGTTACTAAGCTAAGAAAAATCATAGCCATGTATAAAGACCATTCCTATAGAGAACTTGAAGAAAAACTAAATCTTCCTAAAAGTACTATACACTATCTTATTAAATATTCAAAAAGAAAAAAAATAAAAGATGGAAAAAAAATAATTTATTTAAAATAAGTTTTTATGCAATTCCATCTGTGTTTTGTGTATCTTCTTCTTTAGTATCTCTTTTTTATAAAGAATTTACTTTAGAGACAATAGTATCTTCTTGCTTTTGAATCTGTTTAAGCTTAAGATCGATTGTTTCTTTTGTTTCTTTTGTTTCTGCAATTGCTTTTTCTTTATCAGACATAATAAAGATGTTACCTACACCTTTATAGACTCTTTTTTCTTGAGTATTTTCAAGCTCTTTTAATGTGTTTTCTAAAACATTGTTTTGAACTTGTAATTGTTGTTTTTGTTTAGACAAAAACATTAATTGTTGTCTGTATTTTTGTAAAGCATTTGTATCTTCACTCATAATTCCACCTCGTAAATTTTTTTTATTAATTCTAAAATATTTATGTAGTTGTTTATTGTTGCTTTAAAAGCAACTATGTCTTTTGAAAGAATGTTTATTTTCAATTTATTTTTATCAACAACAACTTCTGATTCTGAACGAGAATATTCTCTTCTTTGCATCTCTAGGTCTAGTAGCTTCTTTAGGTTCTCTGGATCTTTTGTTTTTATTTGTATGGTTGAGGACAAAATTTCATTAATCATATTCTTTCTCTTTTAGTTTAAAAGAAAAACCAACTTCTTCTTCGTTATATTTAAAAGAAATCAGGTTTTTTTCTTTTATTATTTTTAATAAAGAATCTTTTTCATAACAACTATCTAAAAATGAAAATGTTTCTTTTGGTTTGTCTATGCTTGTTTGTGCTTTTAAAGAAAGAACAGAAACTGTAAGCTTTGTTGTTAAAGGTTCTAGAACAAATTTTTCTTTTAAAAAAAACGACTTGTTTTTCTGTAAATATGCCTGTAAGATGATTTTGTTTTTTTTTGAAGAGCTTGTTTTTAAAAAATGAACGTGTCCTAAATATCGTGCGTCTTCAAATAAATTACCTAAATTGGTTTGGCCTCTAGGAACATAGGTTACATTTGGCAAAACAAAAGATAATTTTTTTGTAAAACTTTTTAAAGATGCGTCTGCTTTTCTTGAACAAGTAATATACATATCAATACGTTTCTTAATCTGTTTTTACTTTTTTAGCAATTGGTGTTCTTTTCTTAGAAAAAACTTTGCCTCCACAACTCATACATTTTCTTCCTTCTGGATAGTCATCATATTCTTGTTTACAATTTATACAAATATACATAAACATCACACAAATTTTTATTTTTCTCCGGTTTTATATTTATATGCTCCACCAGAAATCTTAGTATCACATTTTGAACAATGATAGATGCCGGATGCAATTTTTTTTATTTTTTTGTTTTCTGCACCACATTTTGGACATATTTTTTTAGATTTGTCTTTTATTGCAAGAAGGAATTTTTTTCTAATTCCTACTCCGCCTCTGACACCGTATTTTCCGGTCTCTTTTACTTTTTTAGTTGTCATTTAAGATCACATATTTTTTTTTTAATTTGATCGTATTTTGAGATTGCAATCTCGCACATTTCATTTATTTGATCTAAAGAAAGTGTGCCTGTTTTTCCTTTTTGAAAAGAAATAATATTTTTATCACAAACAGCTACAGAAAATCTAGTATCTCCTGCAAACTCTTCACCAGCTGTTGGATCTAACAAAGTTTGCCCATCAATATTTTCAAAACTAACAGAAACTGGGATTTTTTTCATATCTATAGGTAATTTTTGATCTGTATATTCTCCGTAGATAATTTTATTATTTTCATCAATCTTTGGAATCTTTGCATCTAACAAGGCAGCCATGCCTGCAATTGTTGCAGCGTCAATAAGATTTCCATCTGCGTTAGTAACATAACAATCAATGAAAATCATATACATTTTTTCTCCAGAAATAATACTTAGTTTTTTCATATCAATACATTCTGAAGATCTTATAGCTCTATCAGCAACACGTCCATACTCAACAGATTCTAAAGAAGGCGGACCTGTATAAAAATCAGGGCCAGAAATTGCACTTAGCTCAAGATTAAACATCATTGATCCTTCATCTGGACTGTCTGGATATGGTTCTCCAACATTTATCTTTACGCCAACAATAACTTCTGTATCTCCAAGCTTTACTTTTGCAGAACCGTCTGCAGAGCTTATAACTCCTTTTTCAATAGTTATTTCTCTAAAATCATTAAAATCTCTGTTATCTAATCTCTTTGATGATTTAAGACTTTCTTTTACTTTTTGTGCTGCTAAAAGATTCATTGTTTCATTATCATTACTCATTTATCTCACCTTCTAATGGATATTTTTCAATCAATGCTTTTTTTTGCATATCATAAACTGTTTCAATTCCTTTGACTGTGTTTTTAAGAATTTCTTTTGTTTCTTTAATATCAACAAAACCATCCATCTGTAGCAAAGCAATTTCTTTTTGTGGCATCAACATAGCACATGCTAGGTCTACAGCATCTGGTGCATCTTCTTCTTGTTTATCTAAGTCTAAGACCAGTTGTTTGTTACTTCTTCCTCCAGCAACAGAACTGATTAAACCTTTCATAGGTAATCCTGCGTCTGCAGCAGCTAATGATGCAGCAGTAAGTGCAGCAACTCTTGTGCCTGCATCTGCAGTAAATATCAACGTATTTATTTCTATAACAGTGTTAGGAAATTGTTCAACCATTATGGCTGATTCTAAAGCATTTCCTGAAACCAGAGAAATTTCTTTATCTCTTTTTCCTGGAACTGGGGATTTTCTTTCTGGAGTTGATATACATGCCATCCTATATTTGTAATCAATCACGGCTTTTGATGGATTTGACAAATGTTTTGGAAACATTTGTTTTGGTCCATGAACGGTTGCTAAAACAACGTTTTTTCCCCAAGTTAACAAACAAGAGCCATCTGCATTTTTGTTAACTCCTAATTTTATTTCTATTGGTCGTAAATCGTTTGGCTTTCGACCATCGTGTCTTTTTTCTTCACTCATATTTATTTCCTCTTTATTTGTTTTTTAAGATAATCGTCTATAAAGTTTGTTAGATTTGATTTTTGTGAATTTTTTACAATCAAATCTATTGCTTTTTCTAAAACTAAAGGAGATTTAGAAAAATACCATATCCATCCGTTTTTTCCAACAACAACATTAGATGCTGTGTTTTTTTTAAGAATATTTAACATTGAATCGTTTTTACCAATAATCCTTGGAATCTTTACAGAAGGTACATCAATTATTCTTCCTTTTGGTAAAAGATTAATGTTTTCAAGATCAATAAAATCAGAAATCTCTTTGATTCTTGCAAAAATAACATCTCCAACTTGTAATGATTTTTTTAACAAAGATTTTGGAAAAAAACAATCTAAGGCCATGTTTATATCTATTATATATCCATTAGACATCTCTAATTTTATAATCCCAATCACTGCATCTCCGATTTGTGGGACATACGGGCCATTTAATGGAATAACTGATACATAATCATTTGATTCTGATAAAATACCCAACACAGAACTATATACTTTATTTTCTTTTAAATAAACATTAGAGCCTAGTTTTTTTCGCTCATCTGTTAAAAAATCTCCAGGAACAACTATTTTCTTCATAATAAATCACTCTTTTACAATCACTTCTCCGTGTGTTATGTTGTTTAGGTTATTAACAATTGAAGGTTTAACACCAACAGGCACATTTAAAGAAGCTACTAAGTTTCCTGACGGCAACCATTTTTCTTCCTTTATATCATATTTATGAATTATTCCTTGTGTCTTACCTACATATTTTGCAGGAATTTCAAAAGACAAAATAATTTTCTCTAAAGATATAGGTAAAACTTTTTGTAGTTTTAATATAACTTCATTTATTTCATCTTCTTTTTTTCTTGATAAACTAAACTTATATTTTAATTGTTCTAAAGCATTAATTATTCTTTGAGGAGGAATCGGTGTGTTTGATTGTGGATCGTGTGCGTTTTTTGCAATATAGTCTATGATTTCGTTTTTTCTTCTTTCAACCATTTCGTTTTTTTGTGAGGTTGTAAGTTGCACATCTCCATCTAAGATTATCTTCTTTGCGACATCTTCAAAAAAGTCTGTTCCAAATTCTTGTTTTATTATTTCTTGTGATGCTTCTTTTCCTTTTTTTGCATCTGAGTAGACTTCATCCATTGCAAACATATCATTAAAACCAACAGACTTTCCATGTTTATAATCCCATGCAAGTCTTGGATCAACCCAAATCTCAAAATGATGTCCATTTTTATCTAGTCTTGCTAAAACTGCATCTTCTAATTTCACCATATTTTTATCACCATCAAATTATTTACTTTTATTTTCTTTTTTCTAAACATGTTTATAAGCCATTCACACAACAATCAAAAAATTACAACTTACAAAAATTTAGAATATTTTTCTAAAGAAACCCTACATTCTTGTTTATTTTCATTAATATCAATAATTTCTAGACTTTTTGGGTTTAGTTTTTGTTTTGTTTCTAAGTTTTGTGATAAAGTGTTGATTGCTAGTTTTATGGCGTCGTCAAAACTTAAATTTGGTTTATAATTTTTTTCTAAATAACTCATTAACTTTTGTCTATTTTGTCCAATTGCAGCTGCTTGATATTCTGTTATTGCTCCACTTGGTTCTGTTTCAAAAATATGTTTTCCTAAAGAATCTATTCCTGCAATAATTAATGAAACACCAAAAGGTCTTGCACCACCATATTGTGTAAAATATTGAACAATTGATGCTGTTCTTTTTACTAGTGTTTCTATTTCTATTGGGTCGTCATAATAAGACTTGTTTTCTTGTGAAATTTGTCTTGCAAAATCAACAAGTCTTCTTCCATCTCCTATTAGTCCAGAACATGCTGTCCAAACATGGTTATCTATCTTAAATACTTTTTCTACAGATTCTGGAAGAATCAAAGAAGAGTATATTTTTTTGTCTGCAGCAATAATAATTCCTTGTTTATAAATTATTGCAACAGCAGGGCTTCCTTTTTCTATAATTTTAGAAGCGTAGTCTACTTGGTATAAATGTCCTTCAGGACTAAAAACTGTTATTGATCTATCATATGCAGCTGCATTTCCAGAAATTGGCATCAAAGTAATTCACCTTTTTTTATTTTTTTTAAAATATATTTATTATATAAATATAATCAATCCTATATTAAAAGAAAGTTTTTTATAAATATTATTTATTTTTTCTCTTTTTACACATATAATATATAGTATCTAAACTATTAAAAAAGGTTGTTTTTTGGAAAAA
>PWLL01000055.1 GCA_003559395.1 Candidatus Iainarchaeum sp.
TCAGGCATCCGTAGATCTGAGATTGTGTAATTAGCATGTATAGGACTCAACAAAAGTATTAATCCTAAAAATAAAAATAAAAATTTATAGTTTATATTTATCACCTTTCTAAAGTTTCTTTAACAAATATATATACCATTTATAGTATATAATATTTTTCTTTTATATATATATATAGAAACATAAGAATTTATAAGGATAATTTTTTAAGAAAAAATAAGAAAAAAGGCGTTATTTTATTTTTTCATCAAAAACGCCTGATTTTACCTCTTTAACAACTGAAGAAACAGGCTTGTTTTCTACTCTAACACCCATAGATCTACAACTGCCCAAGATTTCTAAAATTGTAGACTTAAGATCTCTTGAAACAACTTGGTTGTGTTTAGATTTTGCAATCCTAATTATTTGATCAAAAGAAAGGTTTCCTGTAACTTCTGTTTTTACAGCACCTACTGCTTTTTTTACACCAAGTTCTTTTTTTATAAGCGCACTTGTTAATGGGGCACCAACTTCAACAGTGAATGATTTATTTTTATCTATATGAACCATTACTGGAATTTGCATTCCTTCAAGATCTTTTGTTTTTTCATTAATTTCATTAACAATACCCATTGTGTCTACACCCAATGGCCCAAGGGCTGGGCCTAGTGGTGGACCAGCGTTTGCTTTTCCTGCATCTATTAAAGCTTTTATTGTTTGCATATCATATCACATTTTAATTTAATATTTTTATATTTTCTGCTTTTATTGTAATTGGTATCTTTACTGTTGCATCATAAAGTTCAATAACAACTTCTTCTTTTGCAACATTTACTCTCATAACTTTTGCTCTAGAACCTTTAAAAGGGCCCATAATAATCTCAACAGTTTGTCCTTGTTTTATAGAACTCATTAAAGGCCTAGACTCTAACACTCCTGCAATCTCTTTAATATTTATGTTTCCAGGAACTACTTTTCCACCTTTTATTTGAGAAACATTATGTATTAGTATTTCTGCAGATTTTACAGAGTCAGCTTCTATGAGAATATATCCTTTAAGATCAGCCATCTCTACAAGAGAATATATTTCAATATCTTCTTTTTTTGCTTTATTATAAAGCATATCAATTACAACTTTTTCTTGACCAACAGTTGTTCTGATTGTAAATATCATAAAGAACCACTTATTACATTCATTAATAATCTTATTAAATATCCTATAACACCAATAATTACCATCCCTAATCCAACAATCTTTGCCATTGTCCAATATTCTTTAGAAGATGGTTTTTTAGATATTAAAAATATCCTTTTTGATGATCTTATAAATTCTGATATCTTACTCATATTTAATCACAAATTATACGCTATCTATATCTAAATCAAGCTCTCCTTTTTTTGCAAGAGTTTCAATATCTTCAAGATAAGGTATTTCAGCACCAGCAACAACAGTCATAACTTTTATTACGTTTCTTTGTAAATCGTCATCAATCATTGCACCACAAATAATATGTGCTTCAGAGTTTATTTTAGAAGCAACTGTTTCAAAAACCGTTTCTGCTTCTTTTAAAGTCATATCTTTTCCACCAATAACGTTTACTAAAGCTTTTGTTGACTTTGAAATGTCCATATCTAACAAAGGAGAAGTAAGTGCATTTTCTACAGCTCTTAAAGCTCTTGAGTCAGAACTTTTTTCAGTACTAGATTCTCCAACACCAATCATTGCAAGCCCACCTTTTTCTAAAATGGTTCTTAGGTCTGCAAAATCAAGATTTATTATTCCAGAGTTTGTAACAAGATCAATAATTCCTTTTACAGCATCTGTTAGTATTT
Source organism: Candidatus Iainarchaeum sp. (assembly GCA_003559395.1). Lineage (GTDB taxonomy): Archaea > Iainarchaeota > Iainarchaeia > Iainarchaeales > CSSED10-239 > CSSED10-239. The sequence continues at coordinate 1,813 of PWLL01000055.1, forward strand.
TATCAACTTCTTGAAATGCAACTTGTAAAGGAAGATCAGGTGCAATTTCTAAAATCTTATCATTTGGTATAATTATTAAAGTATCTACTTCTTTTTTAAGTTTGTTTAATCCAATTAATGCGTTTTCTATTCTTTTTTTTCCTTCAACAGCAAAAGGCAAAGTAACAACACCAATACACAAAGCTTCAGCTTCTTTTGCTTGTTTTGCAATTTCTGGAGCAGCACCAGTTCCTGTACCTCCTCCTAAACCACAAGTCACAAATATCATATCAGTTTCTTTAAATATTTTTTCTACATCTTGTTTAGATTCTTGTGCAGCAGATTTTCCAACATCTGGATTACTTCCAGCACCAAGTCCTTTTGTTGTTTTTCTTCCTAATAATATTTTTTTATCAGCTTTTATTCTTAATAGAGCTTGTGCGTCTGTGTTCATGGCAATTTTATCGCCACCATCAATTCCTACTTGAATCATTCTGTCTATACTGTTGCCACCGCTACCACCAACACCAACCACTGTGATTGTTGGCAAAGACGCAGATAAAAACTCTTCTAAATCTTTATCATCAGTGTTTTTTGATTGTATTTCTTTTGTCAAACCATTCACCTCATGAAATGTCCTATATTATTATTTATTTCTCTTATTAAAATATTATAAAAATAGATATCTTATAAATAATATAAGAAAAGAAACCTTTAAATATAAATGTATTTTAAAGAAAAAGTCAACCTTTTTAAAAAAACAACAATTTATAAATTATTTGTTCTTTTCTATTATATAGATAACAAACGATAATTTGAGAATATATGGTTTCAACAAAAATAAAAAAACTTGCAAAAGATATAAAAGAAATAAAAATACAAGGAGCAAGTAATATAGAAAAAGAAGCAATAAAAGCAATTATTGAATATATTAAAGAAAACAAACAAGAAGGAGATTTGTTTGTTAAAGAACTTAATGAAAATATACAACATGTTATTGTCCAAAGACCAAACGAACCAAAACTTAGAAACTCTATGGCATATATATTAAATAAAGCACAAGAAATAAAAAACATAGAAACCAGAAAAGAACTTCTAAAGATTATAGAAAAATACTATGAAAAAACAAAAGAAGGCAACATAATTGCTTCAGAAAACGCAGCAAACATGATTATGGAAGGAGATGTAATATTAACACACTGTCATTCTTCACTTGTAGAAGAAGCACTTAAAAAAGCACATGATAAAAATATCTCTTTTAAAGTTTTTTGTACAGAAACAAGACCTTTATATCAAGGAAGAATAACTGCAAAAAAACTTTGTGAACATGGACTTGATGTAACTATGGTTGTTGATTCTAATGTTTGTGAGATTCTTAAAAAAGCAGATTATTTTTTTACTGGCGCAGATGTTGTTCTTGCTGATGGATCAGTAATAAACAAAGTTGGCACACATGCACTAAGCATTGCTGCAAACCACTTTAAAGTATCTCATACAATCATAACAACCACACACATCTGCGAACCACAACTACTTAACAACCTTAAAAGAAACATAGAAAAGAGACCAGCAGAAGAAATTTGGAAAGAAAAACCAAAAAATTTGAAGATAGACAACCCTGCGTTTGATATCATCCCTAACAATCTTATTGACAAATATATCACAGAAGAAGGAGTTTTTTCTCCAGAAACACTTTATTTTTGGATAAACAAAATAAACACAAAAACTATTTAAAAAAATCTTTTAGGTTTTTTTGTTTTGTATTTGAAATAAGTTCTTCTTTAGAGATATCAAAAACATTAAGTATAGAAAAAACAGCAGGAATTAGTTGTTTTTCTAAATAATAAGAAACATCGTAACTTTTTTCTTTTACAAGATCTATTATTTTTGCTTTTTCTGAAATAGTTTTTCCGTCTTCAGTAATAACATACTCAATCACATCTGATCTAGAAAAAGTATACCCACTCTCTTTAGCAGAAATTACTGCAGATTGTGCAGGGTTTTTTGTTTTATACGCGGATAAATTCTTATGAACAAAAGACTGAATAACAAGATCCTTTACAGGCACCTTTTTTTCTTGAAGTTCAACAATCTTTTTTTTTACATGCACGATTGCTTCTTTTGAATCTTTTTTTTCTAAAACTAAAAAAAGAACTTTTTTTTGTATATCTTTAACAAACCTACACCAATCTCTTCTAACAAACTCAAAACCCCTTATCTTTAGTTCATTATTAAAATCTAAAAGAGCGTATTTTTTTTTTGCAGTTTTAGTTGCATCTCTTGCTTTTACAAAAAGTCCAGTTTTAAACAAATCTTCAAGCTCAAGAAACATGTTTTTTGGAAGATTATCGTTTATTTTTGAAATCTCTTCTTTAAGTGTTTTTATATCCTTAAACTGAACAAAGCAAGAATCAGTATCTCCATATAAAACATGAAAACCTTTATCTTCAAAAGTTTTAATAATTTCTTGTATCTTTGTTCTTACAAGAAAATACATAGAATCTAGACATTCAGAACAATACCATCTTGCACCAGCAAAACCCATATAGCCATAGGTTGAAGCAATTAAGATTTTTAACGCAAATTGTTGTCTATATATGGCTCTATATTCTTGTGATTTTTTATCATAATTAAGCATTTTTCTTTTAAGATTAACTCTATATTCAATAAGATTTTCTAAAAGAGCAGGCACAAACCCTTGTTCTTTCTGAGATATTTTTACATTATTTACTTCTTTAAAATTTTCTTTGGCATTTACTGTTTCCGGACTAATGTTGTAGGCAATCAACAAAGAAACATGATAGGTTCTAAAATCAACCACAGCAATATTTTCATAAAGACCAGCTTCTGGTTGATAAACAAAAGCACCAGTAAAGGTGTGTTTTTTTCTTTCAGAGATTTGATATTTGTTTGGTTTGTTTGGGATTAGTTTTTTATGAGTAATGTATTCACCCATAAACAATTTTTCAACAATTGCAGATGCAGAAAAAAACAAAACGTCATCTACTGGACAATCAATAAAAGAACAAACTCCAAAAATAAAATCAATATACGTTTCTGCAAGATCTAAAGTTGCAGAAACATCATCTAGGTTATATCTTACAATATCTATATATTGTTTATTAAGATACTTATCTCTCATCTCTTTTGGACCTAAAGAAATTTTTTGATTATTTGTAATTGCTTGATAAACACTATTAAGATCAAGTTTTGCAAGATTTATTGCTTGAAAATATCTTAACAACTTTAAAAGCTGATAAACATCAATATGCACAATTTCTTTTAAAGAAACTCTTTTTCTTGGATATTTTAGATGTGTAAGAGAATGGTTTTTTATCTTAAGTTCTTCATCAAAATGTTTTTTATATGCTTCTGCTATATAAGTAAGATCAAAAACACCATTATAACTATATAAAATATCAGGATCTTTTTTTTCAAGAAAATTAATAAAACCCAACAACATTTCTTTTTCAGAATAAAAAACAAACATAGACGCGTTTAGTTTTTCCTCTAGTTCTTTTTTAACATCTTTTACATCTTCTTTAACATACACAAAACAAGATTTGTTTTTTTCAGAATCCATATATGAGATAGAAATTATGGGTTGTTTTTTTGGATCTGGAAAATTTAACTCTTCATCAACCAAAACCTCAATATCAAAACAACCAACCTCTAAAGAAACAAGATTTGGTTTTCTGTTTTCTGAAAAAATATCAACAACGTAGCCATCTTTAATAACAACTGAAACATCTACAAAATTAGTTGATTTTTTATCTAATAAAAATCTTTGAACAAAAGGAATATCGTACTCATAAACACTTACATCTTTGTTTATGATTCTTTTTTCATCTAAAATGTCTTTTGCAGAAACTAAAGAAGAAACTTTATCAAAAACAACTTTGTAAACCTGTTTTTGTTTGTGTTTTTTTTCTAGAAAAACAGCTTTTGCAGAAAGTGCTTTTTTTATATGTTCTGTTTCTTCTGTATCTAGTTGGTTATTAAAAACTAAATAAAAATAAGGGGAAAAAGAAACAGGAAAAACCTCTTTTTTTTTATGTTTAAGAGTAATAAAAAGAATATCATCTTCATAAAAACAATCAATCAGTTTTCCTTTTATCTTAGTCATAATCTACACAAATAAAAAAAAGAATTGAAAACAATTCTTTTTAACTAAACTAAAAAAATCATATCTAACAAAGAAGCAACAACAATCAATAACAAAAGATAAAGTATTGTTGTTATTGGTGTTTTTGTATTAAATATCTTTTTAACAAAATGGTATAACAAAATAACCATATATACAAAAAAGAAAATAGAAATTAAAACTAAAAAGATAACACCAATTACGTTTGGAGTCGTTAGATCTGGAATCGCAGTAGCACTTGATAGTAGTTCTGGATTTTGAGCCACGTTTTGAGCAACACTTATATAGTTGCCTAAGAAAACAAAACCAATTACTCCAAAAACAACATAAAATACAATCAAAGGAACTCTTAAAGCAGCTAAGCCAGACAAAATCTTTTCTAGTGCTTTTTTAGACATCTTTTTTTTAGTTTTTATTAAATATACTAAAAGATAAATTACTACACCTAACACAAACCAACTAACAACAACTCTAGAATATATTAGATATAAAGAAAAGAAACCAGCCTCAGGAATTCTTAAAACTCCAATTAAAAAGAATAGTTCTAATATTAATGCAATTAAAATTATTAAAAAAGCAGATTTATAATTTACTTTGTCATAAAAATAATCAATGAGTGCTTTTGGCCCTCTTATTTTTTTTGCTTTGTAAGTTAACAAGTTTCTTCACCTTCTTTTATTTTTTTCTATATATATATTTGATTAATAATGTATTTAATTGTATTGGTTTTATAAAAAACACTCAAAAATATAAAATAACAAAAATATAAAATGATTTTGAAACAAAACATATATTATAACTATGAACAAAAAACAATTTTATACAAATCCAAAAAACTTTGTATTTGAGAAAAACTACCCAAACCTGTCTTTAGGCCCACTAGGAAACTTCAAAAAAGAACTTACGAAAGATTCAAATCCTAGAAAATGGATAAACAAAGACTTTAATATTGTTAAAAAAGAAAAAAAAAGCCAAGTTGTTATCTATGATCACTATAACAAAAACTTAGCTAGAAAACCAAACAAACAACTAGAAAATATGCAATTGCTATCACAAGGAATAAAATCAACAGAACTAGAAGCAAACTTTGAAACAAAAATAACCAGAGTGGTGGATGATTTTTCAGGAATTAATAACTATGGGTATCTATCAAAAGATATAAAGATAATAGACAATATAAAAATACCTAAAATAATAGACAAAGTAGTAAACGATACAGACCTAAAAGCAACAACAGGTGTTTTAGAGATCTATAACAAAAGAAAAGACGTTTATAAGATACAAGATATATTCTCTGTCGGGCTTTTAGGCATGAAAAAAAATAGTGTTTTAGTGCCAACAAAATGGGCCATCACCTCTGTTGACGAAATTGTTAGTAAAAATAAGATTCTTGAAAAGATTATGTTCTTTCCAATAATTGACGACTTTAGAATTTTTTTTTATCAAGCCTACAAAAATAAGTTTGTAGTTTTGTTGCTTCCAGAAAACTGGGGTTTTGAAAATATTGAAATTACAACTGATCTAGAGATTATGAAAGACTACGAAATAAATTATCCTAGAAAAAAATATGCTTTTTCTGTCACGGGTGGATATTATGCAACCAGACTATCTGTTTGTGAATATCTTGAAACAATAAAAAAACAAGCAAGAGTAATTGTATTTCGAGAAATTGAAAAAGGATATAAATCTGAAGGAGTTTGGCTTGTTAGAGAAGCTGTAAAAAAAGCCCTGTCTAACGATGTAAAAACTTTTGAAGACTTATCTTCTGCGATTAAAGAAATTTCAAAACATTTTCTTGTAGATGTAAATGTTTATAAGAAAGAATCAAAGATACTTGAAGACTTTAAAAAACAAAAAAAGATTTCAGATTTTTGGAAAACCTAAACAAAAAGAATAAGACCTAAAACACAAAACAACAACTGTAAAAGTAAAATAGAGATTGTAATTTGTTTTTCTGTAAACTTTTTATCAATTATTTTTTTTGGATAGTGCATAAAAACGTGCGTCCAAGAAAAGATGCGTTTGTATGGTTTTTTAATAGTGTTGTTCTTTTGAAGATCTCCAAAACTTCTAACGCGCATCTTTCCTTTTAACTTTAAGATAAGCTCAATAAATAAAGGAATGTAAATAAAACCAGCAATAAACTCAGCACGCCCAACCAATAACAAACTAGCAAAAGTAACACCAGAAAAATAAGTTAAAGAGTCCCCTGGCAAAACCTTTGCAGGACACCAATTAAAACATAAAAAAGCAAGAGCTGAAGCACTTGCAACAAAAGCAAAGATGGCTAAAGAAAGATTGTTGTTTAAAAAGAAAAAAACACCCAACGTTAAAGTTAATAAAAACATTATCCCGCCTTCTAGACCATTCGTGCCTGCAAGAAGGTTTGGAGAATTTGTAACAACCACAAAAATTAAAGGAGCTAACAAAAATGGATAAAACAACCCTAGATGAACATAACCAAAAACTGGAAATTCAAGAAAAGTATGATTAAGAACAATAAACATTATTGGAACATATGCAAACAAAGTTAAAACAGGTTTGACAAACTGTGACAATCCAACTTTGTGCTGCTTGTTTCCATAAATGCTTTTTTTAAGAGTGAGATTTATTCTAGTATCATCTATTATTCCAACTAACGTTCCTAAAAAAATAGAAGACAAAATCAAAGTATATTGAAAAGCATGTTGATTAAAAACAAACATAGAAACAAAAATAAAAACAATAATCGTTATAAAAAAACCTAAAAAAGTAGGAATCCCTCCTGCGTTTGATACTTTTGGTTTTCCTTTCTTTTGTTGGTCTATACAAAAAAGATTATTTTTAAAAAGTAAAGGAATAAATGCTTTTACAAGAATAAACGTAAGAAAAAAAGAAAATAAAACTAAAGTTAATAATAAAAGATTGTACATGTTTATCTTATTTGTTAACTATATCCTTATTTACCTTAAACACCTTTACAGTCTCATGATGGAAAACTTCTTCAAAATATTTTGAAGCCTCTTCTTCTCTAAACCACATCTTTGCTAAAGTTGAATTGTTTATGGCTGAATTAAATAAATAAAAGTATTTTTTGTTTTCATCTCTATAAAAATATGTAGGAATCGATTGTATTAGTTGTGTGGGTCTATCTTGCCAAGTAGTAGAAGTGTTGACCATATCGTTATAGTCTAAAGTACCAAAAGAACAACGATAACTTTTTTGTTGAGTAATAGATGTGCTTTGTTCATAACATCTAGAAGACCTACCATGACTGTATTTTGTAACATTTGGATCTGAAAAGTTTCTGGCATTATATTTATATAAGGCATATGCAGAATATTTAGAAAACATTTCGTTTTCTACCATTATATAGTCGGCATCGTATTTTCTAATAAGCTCTATACTTTCATTAAGATCAGAAGACAAAATAAATGCAGCAAAATCTCTGTTAGCTTCCTGTGAAAAATTAGTGTTATCTGTACTTGCTCTTCTTTCTGTAAAATAAGTTATCCAATGTCCATGATCCCACCAATTGAAAATCTTTGCATCCTCTGCAGCATTCTCGTTTATCCACTCAAAACTTTCTAACCATCCTAGATTTGTGTTGATTTGTGGGCGATGAATCTCTACATGGTGTGTGCCTGCAGCAATTGAAGTTATTAAAAACACAGCAATCACAAAAGTGCCTATTCTTTTTACATTTAATGATTTTTCTTTAACCCAATTAATATAAAGATAAACTAAAAAACCAGTTGCAGCAGCGATTGGCAAACCTAAATAAAAAGTAAACTTTAGTTTAGTATACGCTAGATATAAACAAACCGCAATCCACGAAAAAATTAACAACGACCTATAGTCTTTGTGATTTTTCTTAAAACCAAACTTGTGAGGCCACAAAAGATAAATCGGAATTAATAATAAAGCTAAAAAAGGTAAAAACGTTAAAAGACTATATTTAGAAAAAAAATAAGGCCACCCTTTGTTTTCTTCACCAATAGTTATTACAGATGCATCTTCACTAGTAGATCTTCCTAAAACACGATCTATGTTTTCTTGTGAATAAGGCACATATCTTGAAGCATATGATTGAAAAGTTCTGTGCCATATAGAACCATAAGCTAAAGATGCTACGGCCATAAACAAAATACCAACAATTACAATCATCTTTACAAAAGAACCAATCTCGTATTTTGTGGCGTTTTTATAAGCCATAAAGAAAATATTAATTACAAAATAAAAACCAACAATTAACGGAATTAATAAATAAGCACGCCAAGTAATAATCATTAAAGAAAAAAACAAACAAGCAATAAGTGTTTGCGTAAGATGGGTTTTAGTAGCATGCATGTTTTTAGTTGCTTTTACTAAAAATATAAATCCTGCAACAAGCCATAAAAAACCAAAAGCATCTTCTTCATAGAACCCAGCCATGGTTCTATATACAAAAGCAGGGATTGTTGCAGCAACAATACCCATAACAACTCCAACTTTTTTGTTATATAGCTCTTTTCCTAAAAAATACATTAACACGGCAATAGTTGCGCCAAAGAAAGCAGGCATAACTCTTGCAAAACTCATTAATAACCATTTATCAAAAGCAAGACCAAAAGTAAACAAAGTATATACAAACGAAACAAAATACCATAAAAACTGAGGACGATTTTTATAGATTTGATCATCTGGGCCTCTATGATAATAATAACCTAACGGGTCTCCTTCTGTAAGTTCTCCCTGTAAAGTATATTCTGTTGCTCTTAGATGCCAATAGGTATCAAACTCAAACATGTAGTCATATTTTAGTAGATGACTTCTTACTCCAAAACCTAAGATAAAGATTAAAACAATAATCAAAACAACCATGGTTTTTGAATCCAATAATTTGTTTAAGAAAGATTCGTTTGTTTTTGGTTCTGTTTCTTTATTTTTTGAGTCCATTTTTTTTCACATTATATTTAATATCTATAAATAATAATGTAACAAAACAGTTTATAAAAATAGTCTTTTTTAAAAAAGATAAATAATAAAAATATAGTTTACAAAAAAAAGAATTTTTTAAAAAATTAGATAAAAATGTTAGCAACTTAATTGAGGCTCCAAAGAAGACTTTAGCGCCAACAACTACGGAAATGAACTTAACTTCTGGGTTCGGAAAGAGACCAGGTGTTTCTTCATCCCTTTGGTCGCTAACAATAAATATAAGCTAAGAAAAGTTTATAAAGCTGTTGTTTTTAAAATAATTTATATTTTTGCAGCATTTATTTTTCTTTTTAACTTTTTTAAACCTTTTAAGATATCCTCTTCTGATTTTGCACCAGCACAAATAAGTTTTCCGTTTTTAAATAATAAAACAGTTACTTTGGGGTCGTAAAGTCTTGCAATAGCACCTGGAAATTGTTCAGGCTCATATTCAATGTTGTCTAGCTTTAAAGCAACATCAAATAAATTTAATTGTTTTGGTAAACTAGATGTCGCAACTAAGTTTACAATCTCATATGAAACTCTGGTTTTAACTTTTACATCACTTTGTACTTCGTGAATAATATTCATAGCCTTTTTTATTGCAATTTTTATATTTCTTTCACTAGATGCACCAGAAACGATTATTTTTCCGTTTTTAAAAAGTAATAAAGACACTTTTGGTTCTGCAATCTTTAAAATAGCACCAGGAAATTGTTCAGGCTCATATTCTACTTCTGGAACCGCTGTTGCTAAGTTGTATAGATCAAGAGTCGCATTTAGGTTACTAGAAGCAACCAAATTTACAATTTTATATTCCATTTTGTTCACACCATTTTTATATGTTATATTTAAATCTTATTCTTTTTTATTGATGATATATATACTATACTAAAACAAAACCTTTATAAAGGGATTTTTATTATATAAAAACGTTTATCTTTTTTAAGAAAAAAATCACGGTTTATAAAAAACACTTAAAAACACAAAAATAAAAGGAAAACAAACAAAAAACAACGATAATGATTGATAATGTTTTGCGAAATATAAACCTATTTAAACATTTACTAACATATATTATTTTATTTATAAAACACAAAAAAATATAAAAAGGAAATAAATATGTCAAATAAAAAAGCAATCGGAAAAAGATCAAGAACAAGAAGAAAATTTAAAAGAAAAGTTAGAGAAAAAACAACTGTTAATGAAATTTTAAAAACAGTTGAATTAAATGATGTGGTGCAAATAAATGTGAACAGTTCAGTACATGCAGGACTACCACACTCAAGAGCACAAGGCAAAACAGGCGTGGTTATTGGATTTCAAGGAAAATGTCCAATAATACAAATAAAAGACGGAAACAAGCCTAAAAAAATCATTACACAAAACGTTCATCTAAAAGTTTTAAAACAAATACCAAAGGTGGAAAAAAATGAGTAAAAAAATAGAATATGTAGAAGAAGTACCATTAATAGAAATAAAAAGAATACTTTTAGAAAAGAAAAAAACCAAATAATTAAACTATGAACAAAAAATGGCTTACGAACATGCAAAAATGTTTACAAACATAACGCCTGCAAAAGCAAAAAAACTACAAGAAGAGTTATTAAGTCTAGATCTTACACCAGAAGTAATAACAACAATAATAGATGTTCTACCAAACAAATATCAACTAGATTTGATTGCAGAAAAAAACAAAAGCATAACTGATGAAAATAAAGAACAAATTATAGAACTTATAGAAAAAAATAAAAAATAAAGAAAATATGAAAGAAGCAATTGTTTTAGACAAAACCAAAAAAGAAAGACAATATAGACAAATTTCAATCATACAATGTATAGGATCATCAAATTTCTCTTTGTTAGAGATAACTGGAGAAGAAAAAGTAAAGATTCAAGAAAAAATATCAACAGAAGATCAAAATGTAAAAAGAATAACTTATAATAAACTAACGTCAATTGCAAAAAAAGAACTAGAAAAAGCAATCGAAACAATTGTTCTAGAAAATAAAGAAAAATTTGTTAACTTTTTTAATAATGCTAAACCAATAGGTACAAGAAGACACCAACTAGACCTATTACCACTAATTGGAAAAAAACATAGAATGGCTATTCTTGAACATTTAAACAAAAAAGGCAAATTTACTAGTTTTGATGATTTTAAACAAATAACCATGATGCCTGATCCAGTGCATGTTATCGTAGAAAGAATAATCGAAGAAATCATGAACGAAACGGAAGAAAAACATCATCTGTTCACTATGCCCTTTCTTAAAAAAAGACAATTTTGAAAAACATGCAAGATCTACTTTATTCTCAAATGTTAAGACATAACTTTAAACCAAATATAAAACTAGATCAACATTTTATTATTAATAAAAAAATTATTGAAGAAGTTGTTTCTTTATTAAACCTAAATAAAAAAGACGTTGTTCTAGAAGTTGGGCCAGGAACAGGATTTTTAACCAAAGAAATAAATCAAAAAGTAAAAAAAACAATCGTTATTGAAAAAGACAAAAAAATGGTGGAAGTTTTAAAATACGAAAACGATCTTAAAAATACAGAAATAATAAACAAAGATTTTTTAGAAGTAAAAATTGATGAAGAAGTTAACAAGATTGTTAGTTTTGTACCATACTCTATATCTCAAGAATTTATTTATAAGATAAACAACAAAGCCTATGCAGTTCTGGTTTTACAAAAAGAATTTTCAGAAAAACTAATTGCAATTGAAGGTTGTGAAAACTATAACGCAGTTTCTGTTCTTGCACAATATTATGGAGATATAAAAATTGTTAAAAAAATATCAAAAGGAAGTTTTTTTCCTAAACCTAGTTGTGAATCATCAATAGTTGTTATTACGCCTAAAAAAATAGAATTTTCTGAAAGTTTTAATAAGTTTGTAAAAACAATCTTTAGATATTCTAAAAAAAACTTAACCAAAGCACTAATTCTATCATTAGAAGAAACTAATATTAAAAAAGAAAATATAAAAAACATAAAAAAAGAAATACTAATAACAAAAGTAAAACAACTAACACCTAAACAACTTAAAAAAATATACGAACAAGTTAGTTGAATTCTTTAACAATTATTTTTTTAAAAGTTATTAAATCATTTAAAGTTTTTTGAGAATAATTGTAGGCATAATCTAATCTTGTTTCTGAATCTGAATGAATCTCAAAGACAGGCTCGTTTTTCTTTACTTCATGACCAACAGGCTTTAAGATAAACACACCAGCAAGAACGTCTGTTGGAGCACCAGCAAACTTTGCAACTTGTGTAAGCTTAAATACATCCATATCTATCATATTTCCTTCTTCAGGAGATAAGATTTGTTTTACATACTTTGCTTTTGGTACATCTTCTGATCTTGTTATTTTTCCACCCTGTGCTTTTATAATCTTTATAAACGTGTTTAGTGCCTGTTTGTTTTCAATAGTTTTTTTTGCAAGATGATAGCCTTCATTCTTTTTTGCACGACCCACAAGTTCTAAAAGTTCTCCAGCAAGCTCACATGACTTTTCTGCAAGATTATCGAAATATTTCCCTTCTAGAATCTCTAAAACCGCTTTTGCCTCCAAAGAACAACCAAAAGAATTTCCACAAGGAGTTTTTCCATCCGTGATTAAAACTTTTGTTTTTATTCCTAAATCCTTTGAAATTATTAAAAACTTTTTAGCAAGTCTTTCAGCATCCTCTGGATTTTTTATTTTCGTCTGTTCTCCAACTGGGATATCTATTATCAAATGAGTAGACCCAATACTTTTTTTCTTAGAAAGGATCGAAGCCACCATGATTCCTTCCGGATTAATACCAAGAGCATGCTCAATATCTATTAGTCTATTATCAACAGGACATAGATCAAACTTACCCTCCCAAACAACAACTCCGTTTGTTTTAGAGATAATGTTTTTTATCTCAGCAACATTAAAACTAACAGGCGCTAAGATTTCCATAGCATCTGCAGTGCCTGTTGCAGAAGTTATTGATCGTGATGCTGTTTTTGGTATTTTATATCCAAAAGAAGCAATAATTGGAGTAACAATCATAGAAACTCTTCCATTAATGCCACCAATAGAATGTTTGTCCAAGATAACTTCATCATCAAAATCTAATCTATCACCAATATCAACTAAAGCATTACATAAAGCAGTAGTTTCTTCTAAACTAAGATCATTAATCTGACAAGCAGTAACAAAACCAGCAAGCTCAACTTCAGACAAAGAATTTTTATTAATATCTGCAACAATCTCAATTATTTGATCTTTAGACAACGGTTTGTTTTTTATTTTATTAAAAATATATTTGTTTGCAGCAGAAGGAGATAAAAGACAAACATCTACAAGCTCTCCTTCTTTAAGATTAAACTCTTCTGCAGTATCTTTAAAAACACCAATACTTTCTTCATCTACATAAACAGAAGAAGTATCTAAAACAAATACCTGGTTAAAATCAGTTTTTTTAATATCTATTCTGTCTAAGTTGTGTGCACTAATCTTTTTTGCAGTTTTTGGATGCAAGATAGATACAGAATAGTTTGCGTAAATATCAAGTATTTTTATTTTTAATTTTAAATACATAAAATCACTTATTTTTATTTAAATTTTCTTGAAGAAGTTTTTTAGGAATTGCACCTGTTTGTTGATCAACAAGTAGACCATCTTTAAAGATAGCGATCGTCGGAATGGATAAAACGTTATATTTTTCTGCAGTTTTGTGCGCTTCATCAATATTAACTTTAACACAAGAAACCTCTTGGTTATCATTTGCAAAATCCTCAAAGATAGACGCAAACATTTGACAGGGGGCACACCAGTCTGCCCAAAAATCAACAACCACAAGCGGGTTGTTTTTTATATGTTCTTCAAAAGTATCATCGTTAAGATTTTTTATATCGGACATGTTTTTTACCTCTTTAAAATAAATATTCTTGCTCTCTATTAATAAAATATATCAAAAGGTTATTAATAAGTATTGTTTTATACAAAAACTAAAACTAAATAAATAAAACCCAAGATATAACAAAACACAGCAAAATTTATTTTCTCTACAACTTTTAATAAAATATCAATAGTAAAATAACCAACCACAAAAGAAACAAAAATAGAAACTAATAAAAAAACATTAAAAGAAGAAATGCCATTTAAAATAACATACGCAAGTTCTGCAATAATAACAGTAGGAACAGATAATAAAAAACTATACTTTAAAGCATCCTTTGGAGAAAACTTTTTAAAAACTAAAGCAGAAGTTGTTATTCCTGATCTGCTTATGCCAGGAAAAATTGCAAAACTCTGTAAAAAACCAACAAAGATTGCAGATTTTGTGGTTAGTTTTTTTTGAACATTTTTTTTATTTTTTGTATAGCTTTGTATTAGACCTGTAACAATTAATAACAAAGCAACAACTAAAGTAATCGCTTTAATACTTAATAAAGTCATACTCTTATAAACAAAATAAAGTGCAGAAAACATAAGAATCGTAACAAAAACAGAGATAATAATGAATCTTAGTTCTTTTGTTTTTTTTGTATCTTTAAAAACGTTTCTTAAATTGTTGTAAGAAAATAAACTAAACAAATATTTTCTAAAATAAACAACTGCAGAAAAAACAGTACCAATATGTAAATAAACAGAATAGTCTAATGCTAAAGAAACAGGAACATCTAAAACATTAGTAAGAAAAATTATTAAATTTCCTTGTGAGCTTATTGGTAACCACTCGATGACTCCTTGAAGAACACCAATAAAAACATACTGTAAAAATTGTGTAAACATTTTTAAAAACCAATTATTTTATATTGTTTAACCTTATATATATTTATAGAGCTATACATTTATAAAATAAAACGAAAAAACTATGAATAAATTTTATCATATACTCTGGGCTGTTGTTGCTTTTTTTATTGTTTTATTTATTTCTGGTGAGTTTATTTTTGCAGATGGGCCAGTTGTTCTAATGTCTTTGTTAATATGTATGGTTTATTCATTAATACCAGATCTAGATCTTAAAAATTCATGGATAAAACAACAATTTAACAGAATTGTTTTGTATCTTTTGATAATGTCTGCAATCATCTATCTCTTTACAGGAACAGGAACCTTATTGTTTTTGATTGGAATTTTAATTTTTATAGAAATTATTTTACAAATACTAAAACATAGAACCATCACACACTCTCCAATATTTGGAATAATCTTATCTTTACCACTTCTTTTGATTGATTATCCAAACATTGGTTATTTTATTGGTGGACTAATCGGAATACTATCTCACTGGGTTGTAGACCATATTAAAAAATAAGAAAACTATTTTTTAGAAAGAAGAACAGCAAACATCATTATAACAATAATTACAATTAATATAGTTTTTAGATTTAATTGACCAATATCAGATAAATTACCTAAACTAAAAAAACCAGAAATATTTAAAAAAGAATCATTTGGGTCTTCAGAAACTTCATCTTCAAAAACATTATCTAAAAAAATAAAAACAGAAATTGGTTTTAAATGATAAGATTCATATTTGTCTTTTGCAAAACAATTAATAATGTGTTTTTCTGTAAATTGTTCTTGTTTATCTAATGAAACATGCAGTTTGTTTTTTCCTTCAACTCCTCTAGTTATTTTTGTTTTAAGGTTTTCTGAAGTTTCACATACTAAACTATAGTGATCATATTCATAAGAATCAATTAAAAAATCAACATCAACTATAAAAACTTGATTAATATCTGTAAACTCTATAACTCTATCAGATAAAGTATATCCTAAAAATCGAGGTTTTCTTCCTGTTTTTGTTAAATAATCAATTTCTTCATTATTTGCTTTAAAATAAAAATATTTCTTTTGAATATCTAAAAGATTATCAAACTCATCAAACAAACTAAAAGTTAAAACAACTCTTGTTGTTTTGTTTTGATAATTGTTTGGGTTTGCTGTTAGTGAAAAAGAAATGTTTGGGTTTTCTCTAAAGAAAAGTTTGTTGTTAGATGTTGTAAAACTTATGTTAGAAGAAGAATCTAAAGAATCTAAATCTACAGTTATATATGGTTCTTGCATTTGGTTAAGACCTTGTTTTTTGTAAGAAGTATTAATATTAAAGAAAATCTCTTTAGAAGCATTCTTAGAGATGTAGAAAATGTTTTCTTGATCAGCTTGAGTTTGTTGAGTAATATTTAAAGAATACGCATAAACATTACTTACGAATAAACAAAAAGCAAAAATCATAAATATTTTTGAAAAAATTATAAATTGTTTCATAGTTGTTCACTAAATAATTTAGTTTAGTTACTTTATTTAAATATATGCTTTTTGGAAAAATAACGCAAGGGATGGGATTCGAACCCATGGACAAGAAAACTTGTCACTTGGTTTCGAGCCAAGCACTTTCGACCACTCAGTCACCCTTGCAAAGAAGAGTTTATTGATTCTAACAAAAGAGCTAAAATCTCATAAGCTTCTTCTTTTGTAGACACTCTAACAATAATCTTAAGATTGTTAAAAATAGTTGTTTCACCAAACTTACTCTTAATAATAACAAAAAAAGGAGAACTATCTTTTTCTAGATATATGTTTTTGTGTTTTATAGATTTTACAAAACTATCTAAATCGACTTTTGTAGATCTTCTACACAAAAACTCAAAACCAGGTGTTGCAACACACGGATCTAAGATAAAATCATCTTTGCTTAGTTGCTTCATAAACTACTCCATAAACACCTATAACAACATGCCCAAAACAGCATCTACAACAACTACTCTTTCCTTAAAATTACTATCCACAAAAACTATATGCCAAACAGGCCAATAAATCTCATCAACAGAAGTAATTTCTATATCTGCCCATAACCTCTCTAAAAGAGAAGTTATCTTCTCAGAAGAAACTTTTGAATCAACTATGTTGTTAAAAGAAAGTTGTTTTTTAGTTTGTGGCAAATCATTTAAAGACTCAAGAATCTTATGTTCTGGATTGTAAGGAAGATCAAAGTTTTTAGAAAGCCTATAAACTTCAACATCATGTTTTACAGAAACATCTAAGATCTTTTTTTCTTTAAACAAAGAAATATTTTTTTTAAGTTCTTCTTCAGACAAATTAACTTCTTGTGTTAAAGAATAGACGGTACTTTGTTTTTTAAGAAGTTTTAACAAATAAAGTTGTTCATCAGAAAAAACATCAACAAGCAACAACCCTTTAGAAAACTTAAAAGAATCACCTGTAAAATGAACAAACTCTTTTTTCATAGAATCAACATAACACGTTTTTTTTCTAAAATGTTCTTCTGAAGAATAGTGATTGTAAGCAAGCTTGTATATTCTACTATGTTTTATAAAAGAATCATTTATACTTTCTTTTTGTTTTACAAAAAATAATTTTTTAGGAATTGTTTTTCTTGCAATATTTTCTGCAATCTCTCTGGAGATTCTTTGAGGAAGGCAATGACAGATTTCTTGTTCTTCTTTAGGAGGAATTATATCTTCAATTTCTTTTTCTAAAGAAACATCTTCTTTGCCTTTATTTTCTAAAGCCTCAACCTGTTCCTTAATCACATCTATGTCTTTTTCAGAAACTTTAGGTGTTGTTTTTGAAAAAAACAACAAACCATCTTTAAGCACAACATCATTTTCTCTTAATTTTTGTAAAATTTTCTTCCAAGAAACAGATTTGTGGTATTTTATGTTTACAACATCTAGTATGTCTTTTGCATAATGCTCTTTAATCTGTGTTGATTTCTCAATCTTAGAGATTATAAGAACGGTTGCTTTATCAATAATCTCTTCTTCACTAAGATCATCTACAACTCTGATAGTCTCTGTATCTCTTCCTTCATGTTGACTTAACCTTGGTTTTACTTTTAAAATAAAAGCTCTTGAAGTTTCTTCACAACGATCACCAACAAGCGCAACACCAACAGGCAAAGTTTTTATGAAGTTTGGTTTTTTATATTCTTCTGGAATTATTGCAGGCATTCTCTTATGAATCGCATTAATATCATCATTAAAAACAAGCTTATGACTTATAAAAATATCAACTTGTGATAAGACTTTGTTATTTATAGCAGAAGGTTGTTGTGTTGCAAAAACTAAAGAACAACCAGGACGTCTTCCTTGTTTAACATACTCAATAATAGATGCAGTTGCTGGAGTTTGTGTGTTTCCAGAAGGAATCAGAGTGTGTGCTTCATCAATATACAACCATGTTGGTGGAATCTCAATCTCTAGTAGAAGATCAGGATTTTGTTCTGCAGAATCTAGTTTTTTAACAGCATCTTGTCTAGTTACTAGTTTTCTTGCAGATAAGATTCTTCTAGCAAGTATGCCTATAACCAAAGCAGTTATATTATCGTCCAAAAAACTAGTGTCCAAGATAGTGAGTTGTTTTTCTCTTGCAAGTTTAGTTAATGGAGTTCCATGATCACTAAAAATACCCCAGGACTTAGCAGCTTCAAATCTTGAAACTAATGCTCTTATTGAATCTGGCTTATATCCTTTTTGAGAAGACTTATAATCAATATTGTTTCTTAAACAAAAAATAATGTCCTCTAAAGTAAACTGAGACCCCTTAGGCAAGATTTCTTTTAGTTCTGCATCTGTTTTTTCATCACCTGCAACATATCCATCACTTACAAAAGTTAAAGTTTTTTCAAGTAAAAGACCAGTAGGACTAAAACGATCAATTCCAAAAGTTAAACACCAATCTTCAACATTCAAAAGTGAAGGATACAAAGAAAAGGTTTCATCATACGTTTCTTTAGAAATTTGATTTGCAACACCCTCAGGCACAAAAACTTTAAGGTTCTTTAAACCTTTTGGTTCTAGATTCCACTCTTTTAAAATTTCAAGCTCTTTTTTTTCTTTATTAGGATATTTCATAGACCAAAAAACACCAACAGGATCAACAACAATCTGACCAATATAGTCGTTTGTTTGTGCAAGTTCTTCAGCAATAACTCCTAGACCATAACTTTTTCCAGAACCCCTAGAACCATCAATAAAAACAACGTGTGGGTTAAGTCCATCAAGTCTTACTTTTTGATTAAGTTTATCTTCTTCAACTACTTTTCCTAAAAAAGCACTTGCTTTTTTTCCATATTGTTTAAGCACTGATTTTTTTCTACCAATATAAACAAAAGAAGCATCATCTAGATCTTCAAGAAACTTAAGAGACGGTTTTATTTTGTTTTCTGGTTTTGCTGTTTCGTTTTTTTTTAGATTGTGATTTGGGATATAGGTCTCTTGATCTTCTGTTTCTGAAGAATCTTTATTATCTTCTGTATTTTCTTTAAAATCATCAACTAGATCTTTTCCATTCGAAGTATATTTTTTTACAGTCATAAATAATCTTTGTTTATAAAATATATTTTGTTAATATATAAATATAGATAGAAATATTATAAATTACTTTGGTTTAAGAAAAATCTGCGAAAAAAAAGAAAAAACGCAGAGGACGAGATTTGAACTCGCGTAGTCGTAAGACTCCAGGTCTCAAGCCTGGTGCGTTTGACCGCTCCGCCACCTCTGCAAAA
>PWLL01000057.1 GCA_003559395.1 Candidatus Iainarchaeum sp.
AGAGTGGAGAGATGATGAAGGGAATATTGATTATGAAAAACATTATGCTGTAGTTAGTTGGTTTGAAACTGATTATGATAGACCTGAAACTAGAATGGTTGAATACGAAGTATGTGATGATTATGAAAAAGAGATTAATTGTAGGATTGAGAGGTTTGAAGAAGAATATTTTCCTCACGAAAAAGAAGTGTTTGGTTTTAATGTAGAAACAAGGATTGCTGAAATGGAAGGAATGCATTGGGAATTATGGGGTTTTGTTAAAACAATACAAACCCAAATAACAAACATATTAAACAGGTTGACTGGAGCAGAAGCAAGAATAGAAAGTTTAGAAGCAGAAAATGTTTTAATCAAAAACGAATTATGCGAAAAGGATAATTCGTATTCTTGGTGTAGAACCATAATAAAATAATGGGGTTAAAGTTGATTAGAAATGATACTAGAACCAATTAGTTTTGTTCTAAGCATTCTAACCTTAGCTCCTATATTAACATTAATCATTTTGCGAACAAGTCCCTAATAATAGAAACAATTATATACAAGTTCGGTATATAAATTATTATGTTTTCAAAAATAATCGAAAAACAAAAAACTATTAATAATAGTGATGTTTAATGGGAAGCTATAGTTATTTCAAACCAGCTGCACAACCCAGTGTCCCTTCTTGGTTTAAACCAGGTGTTGTTGCTGCGGCCACCAAAAAAGTAGAACAACACACTGGTAGGTCTTTTATTAGTGGTAGTGGTGGAACAATTTCTAGTGGTGCTGGTGTTTCTAGAGGCAGTGGTGGTTCTGCACCCGCTAGACCTGCTCCAATTACTTATTCTTCTAGTTTGTTAGGCCAAACATTTACAAGCAAAGACGCATTACAAAAAGCTGAAACCCAATACAAACAACAACAAGCAGAAATTGCTCGTCAAGAACAAGTAAAAAAAAGCGAAGACTTGAGAAAAACCTTGACACAAAAAGATTTCGAAACAAGACAATTTCGAGCAAGTCTAATGGCTGATGATGTATCAAGAACAATTCCAGCAAGCCAATTATTATCACAACAAGATACTAGAATGATTACCCCTCCTCCTCCAAGCACAAGAACCATAAAAGACAGGTACAAAATAGCAGAAGCTACTAGACAACCAGGTTGGATGAGAACAAGACTAGCTTACGGAAAACTTGGTCAAACAACAGGAACTTTTAGTTTATTAGGCGATTATGACGAAAAAAAACAAGCTGAATTAGAAAAAGATATTGAAAAAAAAACTGGTGAAATCGAAGCTCGTCAAGAAAGATATGAAAAAGCTAAAAAAGAAGCTACTAGAGATGATGAAAAATTACAAGAAGACTTAAAATTGTTGGATGAAAGAATCAAAAAAACAACTACTTATTGGCAAGAAAGAGACATAGAACCTGATAAACCAGGCATTACTCTTAGTGAAGAAGATTACAAGATTTATAAAACACAAACGATTCCTCTTTTAGAAAGATACCAAAAACAAGCCGATGATTTAAAATATAAAATAGATGTTAGAAAATCCAAGTTACAGACTGTTGAATCTCTTGGTTTTGATGTTCGTTGGAGACAAAAAGATTTTGAAGATAAATATGGAGAAGTTTTTAGTGCTGCTGATGATTTCGAAAAATCAAGAAAAGAATTGAGTGGTTACGGTTTGGATGCTGAAAAAATTAGGGGTTATGATATTGACAAAGCTGAATATGATTATTCTCCTTTTCAAAAAGGAAACCTTGATTTGGTTGCGAGTGGTGGTCTTGCTTTTTCTACTATTACTGGAAAAAAAGAAGAGTTAACAGAACCCGTTTTGAGAACACAAAAAGATATTGATACTCTAAAAACGTTTGGTGGTCAAAGAGCGTATAGAGAAACTTTGTTAAAACCTTTTGATCCTATTGATGCTGGTTCTAGGATTGCTTCAAGTGCTATGGTTGTTGGGGGTATTGGTGCTGTTGGTGGGAGTGCTATAGGTTCAGGAATACCTTTAATAGGTACTGGTATTGGTGCGGTTAGTGGTTTTGTGGTTGGAGCTAAAGCTGGTGCTGTTGGTGGTATAGCTGATGTTGTTGCTAGTGAAACTGTTGGTCGTGTTTATGGTGATGAAAAGATTGGTCGGACTGCTGGTTTTGTTGCTGGTATTGTTGGTACTGTTGGAGCATCAAAATATTTTATGGGTAAAGAGTTTGCTAAGCGGACTGTTGTTAAAACACTAAAACCTACTATTGCACAACAAGTTCTTGAACAACGGGTTGTTGAAGGAAAAATTGTGACTGGTAAAGGATTGGTTAAAGGACAAATAATCCAACCTTATGAAATCAAGGTTTTGGCTAGTCAAGGAAAAATTGATAAGTTTATTGCTAAAGGTGTTTCAAAATTAACTGGTAAACCACCAAAAACTGTTTTGAAAACTATTACTAGAGAACAAAAATTTATTGTTGAACAAGAATTAGATTTTATAGCTAAACAAGGACTAACAGTTTATCCTAGTGGAGATTTGGCTGCGACATCTAAACTTCCTGTTATTGGTGGTAAAAAAACTTTTTTTATAGCAGAATCTATTGCACCAACAACCAAGATTATTGAAACAACCAAGACAAGTCCTTTTAGAGAAAAACTTGCTAGTTTTATTATTCCAGGCAAAACAAAAGGTTTGGCTGCACAAGATGGAACAAAGTTTCAAAATTTTTGGATTGACAAACCAAAAACAGTAACCCAAAAAATTGCTAGTCGTGTTAGAGGAGAAAAATTTGTTGACGATTCTTATTTCAGAGACATGGGGTTTTATCAACCAGTTTATCAAACTAGAGATGGTCGAGTTTTAACTTTCGTTGACAAGGTGAGCACGGTTTCGACTCCTAGAGGAATACAAATTACTCGTATGGTGGATTTGAAAGATGGTAAAGAGTTTTTGGGGACTTCTGGTTTTTGGGATTTTGGGAAAAAATTAACAGCAACACAGTTTGTTGGTAAAAGATTACCCGAAATCCTTAAACCCAGTGGTTCCAAAATCTTGTCTATTACTGGAGAAAAACCTCTTGCGTTGCCTGGAATAGTAACAGGAAAAGGAGTAACGAGTATGAGTTTTGCAGAAGCTTCTAAACAATTAACTCAACAAAAAGCGTTGTCTGTAGTGGCTAGTGGTCAGTTAAAACAAGTTAGTTTGGGTATACAAAAAGATGTGAGTGCTAGGAGTCTTGGTATTGTTGCTCCTGGTTATTTAAAGTCGAGTTATGGTGGTGGTATAGTATTGGCTAAAGCTGGTAGGATTAGAGGTTATGACGGTGCTGTGGATTATACTGATGTTGGTGTTGATAGTGTTGGAACAGTTTCTAGACCAGCGAGTTTGTCTACACCGAGTGTTGGTGGCTTGACTAGTATTGATTTTAAAGAGCGTGTTGATGTTGGTGTGAAAGATGTTTTTGTTGATAGGACTAAGGTGTTTCAACCTTACAAAGTTTTTTCTCCTACAATTTCGAAAGTGGTTGTTGGTCAAAAACTTGGTTATGATAAGGTTGATAGGTTTAGGGTTGATGGTAAGATAGTTGATAGGTTGGATACTTCTCAAGATACTAGGCTTGTTGATAGGCTTGGCTTGGGTCAAGGAACTATTATGCAGGTTGGACAAGTTACGATGCAAGATACTAGGCTTGTTGATAGGTTAAGTTTAGTTGATAGGTTGGATACTCCAAGACCAGTGATCGATTTTAAAATAAAAATCTCTCCACCAATCCCTCCACCTATTGTTGGTGGTGGCCTGCCTGGTTTTGGTAGGTTTGATGTTGGGTTTGGAGTGCCTAAACAACCGAGAAGAAGAAAAGCGGGTAGGGTTAGTCCTTTGTTTGCTATTAAAAGCGATTTTTATAGGAAGTTTGTTACAGGAGAAAAAGATTTGTTAGTATCAAAAGAAAACGTTGCGTTAGTAAAGGGTTTGAGAGCAAGAAAGGGTTCTTTGTTAGCGTTTATTCCGACAAAAGAATTGTTGGCTAAGAAAAAAAAGAGTAGAAAGAGTTTTTGGGAGGATTCTGGATGGTTGAAGAAGTTCGGTCTTTAAAAAAACGTTTGAAACGTAAGGGTTTGTTGATGGGTTTGGAGTGTTTGTCTCCTGAAGAAGAAGCTATTATTCAAAAGAACTTGTTGTATAGGTTAAAGAGGAGTATGAGAAAATGAATTTTTTGTACGGTTTCATAATGTTTTTTATTGGATTGATTACTATTGTTGCTTTTCTTCCAATGTATAACGAGGTTATTTCACTTATCCCTTATTCGGGTATTGTTATTACTTTGTGTGGGGTAATGGTTTTGTTACTCGTAGTTGGTTTAATTTATCGTTTATACGCTGATAGCGTTTATACTGGTACAGGAGGGAGAATATGAATTGGTTAAACAAACGAGGTCAAGGAAGCATTTTTTCGTTTTTCACCTTGTTAATCGGGTTGATTTTAATCGTGGCTTTTTTGCCATTGTTGAACGACTTGGTTGCTATTGGTGTTGCGAGTAATATGAGTGCTCTTGGTTTTGGGTCAATAATTAATTTGATGCTTGGGATGACAGGAATACTTTTAGTATTATTGTTTTTCATGGGTGTTATTAGTGATTTCCAAACAAGACAACAATATTATGGACCATAAAATGGTTTTTTTTTGGGAAGCTTGAACAAAGTTTTTTTTTTGAGGAGAATGAGTGTGTGTGTGTAATATTGGTTCGATGGTTGGGAGACCTTTTGCAGGTAAGAAGAAGAAAGTTTTTTTTGAAGAAACAGAATCTTTTGTTAAGGAGGATTCTTTATGAATTATAAACTTCTTTTTGTTGGAGTATTATTCTTGTTTTTAATAGGAAGCGTACACGCTAGTTTAACAGACGACTTGGTTTCTTATTATAAATTAGATGGAACAACAGGTGTTGTTGTAGACGAACTTGGAACTAATGACGGAACTAATTATGGTGCAACACGAGGAGTAACAGGAATAATTAATAATGCTTTTGAATTTGACGGAACAAATGATTATGTTATAAGTGATTTTGATTTAGATGATTATCCTTTTAGTTTTTCTGGATGGTTTTATATACCCGAAGGAAGTAGTGGTGGTGTAGTTATGACTATTTCAGATATAACAGCACCTAATAGACATGTATATATTAGTGCTTCTGAAATTAATGAAACAATAACATTATTAGTAAGAATGGATCCATCTGGATCAGAAGAATATGCATATATAATAAAAGATATTGAGAGTATAAATCTTGTTGAAAAATGGATTCATGTAACAGGTGTTTGGGTGAGTTCAAGTGAAAGGTATTTATATGTTAATGGAGAAATTGTGACTGGTGGAGATGATACTAAACAAACTAATTCATTTAATACTAATATAAACAAATTTGTTCTTGGCAGAAGATATACTAGTTATGGAACCCAAAATTATTTTGATGGTAAAATAGACGAGGTTGGTATTTGGTCTCGTGCTTTAACAAGCAATGAAATAACAACTTTATATAATAGTGGTTCAGGTTTAACATATCCTTTTACTGAGGTTAATGCTAATTTTGATTTTAGTTTAAATTACGAAACAGCAACTGCGACTTTAACAGATACCTCGACTACAACAGATGCTGTTGAAATTACTAATTGGTTATGGACAATAGACGGAAACACTTTATCAACAGACCAAAACACTAGTTTTGTTTTCACAGCAAACACAGATTATAACATAGGATTATTTGTTGATACAAACGTTCCTGATTTAAATTCACAAATATATAAAACAATTAGTATTCCTGGAACAGCAAACTTTACTTTTTATGATGAAGACACAGAAGCACTACTAAACGATGTTGTTTACACTATTAGTCCAAGCATTAATGGTGTTAGTGGGGGAACACTAACAGACACAAACACACTAGACTTAAACTTGCAAGGAATAACAAGCCAAGAATACACTTTTACATTTAGCAAAGAAAACTACGGAACAAGAACCTACCAAACCA
>PWLL01000036.1 GCA_003559395.1 Candidatus Iainarchaeum sp.
ATAAAATTACTGTTTTGATTTGTTTCTTAGGGTTGTGTCTTTTAGGATATTATTTTGGTTTGTTGTTTTATAACTATAACATATACGTTATCTTAAACAACATAGCATTAAAGATGCCTTATTTTAGTATGTTGCTAGAAAGTGCTTTTTTTACATTTATGGTTTCTGGATTGTTTGGAATTGTTTTTAGCAAATAATTTCTGACCTTATTTTTAAAACCTAAAAAAGTTAAGATTTATAAAGCAACCAAGGCAGAATTGGTCGGAAATAAAACGAAATGCAAAAAATAAGTTATGTTTTTAAAATGATTGTGTCATCAATAAAATAATATAGGCAAGATAAAAATTTGGTTTTTATGGATATAATAATCTCTTTCATAAAATATATGAAAAATATAAAAGTAATAATGCTTGTTAGTGTTTTATTTTTATTTAGTTTGTTTTTAGTAAATCCTATGTTTACTCTGATAGGCGGTAGTTTAAATTTATCATATATGATAATTTCAGAAAACGCAGCTATGATATTAATTACGACTATATCTTTAATTACGTTTGTTGTTATATACACACTAATACAAACAACCATAATATTTAGAATAGAAAAAGAATATGATTTTGAAAAATATAATAAAAAAGAAATACAAGAAAGATTTTATGAATTATTAAAATTTAACGTGCTGTTTTATTTGTTGTTGTTTTTCTTATGTGCATTTTTATATGAAATTAATATTTTAAAAAATCCAATTGTAAACTTAATATTAATGATAGCAATTATGTTTTTTTGGTTTATTCCACAAATAATAGTTATGGAAAAAGAAAAAGCAATAACTGCTTTATTAATAAACATAAATTATGTGAAAAGAAACTGGAAATACATCATTTATCTTTTTGTAGTGTCATTTATTCTAGTATATATGACATATATACTAGACGGAGCAATAAAAGGAAACCTTGGAGTTGTTTTATCAACCATGTTTTTTGTTTTGTTTGTGGTTCCGTTTATAGAAATTTTGAAAACAGAAGTGTATTTAGACAAATATAGTTTATTAAAACCAAAAAGAATGAGAGGTTGAAAATATGATAGATAAAATAGATAAAATAATAATTGAACAACTAACAGAAAACGGAAGAGTGTCTTTTGCAAACATAGCAAAAGAAATAAATCTTACTGACGTAGCAATAAAAAAAAGACTAGACAGATTATATCAAAAAGGGATCATTAAATCAATAAGTGCAGAAATAGACTACGAAGTGCTTGGTTTTTCAGAAAAAGTAGACTTGTTGATTACAATTGATCCATCTAAAAAAAAAGAAATAATTTCTAAACTAAAAGAAGTTGAAGATGTAAAAGAAATAAACGAAGTAACAGGTGAATATAACTTTATTATAAAAATAATAGCGTTAGATAAAAATGATCTGAAAATTATCTTAGACAATATCTTTAAAACAGACGGCATAACCAAAATAAGTATTCTAACCCTATTAGAAGAACACAAAAAAACCAAATCACTTCCAAGAAAAATACTACAAACAACTTTTTAAAAATGCTAGAGAATAGATATGAACTTAATAATCTCAGAAAAAGCAATTGCAGGACAAAGAATAGCAGACATTCTATCAAAAAATAAGTTTGCAGTTGTGAAAAATCAAGGCATTAATTGTTTTGAATTTAAAAGAGATAAAGAAGACTATTTGGTAATACCTTTAAGAGGACATATAAACACCGTTGACTTTGAAAAAAACAGCAAGTTTTGGTCAATATCTGGACTTGAATGGTTGTTAAACCAAAAACTAAAATATACAGAAACAGAAAAAAAAATAGTATCAGTTTTAAAAAAACAAGAAAACATAAAAAAAATAATAATAGCAACAGACGCAGATAGAGAAGGAGAAGCAATTGGTGTAGAAGCACATAATTATCTTATTAAAAAAAATAAAAACGCAGAAATAAAAAGAGCATATTTCAGTGCATTAACTAAAGAAGAATTAGAAAACGCCTTTAAAAAATTTAAACAACTAGACTTTGATTATGCAGACTCTGTTTTTGCAAGACAAGAAATAGACCTTCTTTGGGGCGCAACACTAACTAGATATTTATCTGTAATATCTAATAGAAAAGGACAAAGATTTTTATCAGCCGGAAGAGTGCAAACACCTTTACTAAACTTTATTGTTCAAAGAGAACTAGAAAGAGAAGCCTTTGTTTCAGAACCATATAATATTTTAACCATTCTTTTTGAAAAAGACAAAATACAATTTGAAGGAACACACAAAAAAGGAAAAATGTTTGATTTAGAACTTGCAGAGAAAATTTATGAAAAAGTAAAAGATGCGAAAAAAGGGATTGTCAAAAATATTGTTAAAAAAACAAAAACTTTGTTAAGACCAGACCCCTTTAACACCACCTCTTTTTTAAGAGCTGCAAGTGGAATTGGAATAAATACAAGCTATGCAATAAACATAGCAGAAAGCCTTTATCAAAAAGGACTTACAAGTTATCCAAGAACAGACAATACGGTTTATCCATCAAGCCTAGATTTAAAAGAAATATTAAATACGCTTTCTAGAGATAAAGAATATAATAAATTTGTTACAGAAATACTAAAACACAAGCTAAACCCATCAAGAGGAAAAAAACAAACAACAGATCATCCACCAATACATCCTGTTGGGTATGATGCTGGCCTAGTAGGACCTGAAAAGAAAATTTATGATCTGATAGTTAGAAGATTTTTAGCAACACTTTCAACTAACGCCACAACAGAAAATCAAACCATAACCATTGATGTTAACACAGAGCCATATATTGTAAATGGACAAAAAATAATTGATCCTGGTTGGAAGAACATATATATTTTTTCTCAAATAAATGAAACGATATTACCAAACTTAAAAAAAGAAGATATCGCAAACATTATTAAAAATCAAAGATTAAAGAAAAAAACAACCCCACCAAACAGATATAGCGAAGGAGGACTAATAAAATTAATGGAAGAACAAAATCTAGGAACCAAATCTACAAGACCAACAATTATTAAAAAAATAAGAGATAGAGGATATATAGACGGAGCAAAACAAATTGTTGCGAAAGAAATTGCAATTGCAGTATGTAGTGTTCTAAACAAACACTGTGAAGAAATTACACAACCAAAACTAACAGCAGAAACAGAAGAAAAAATGGAGCTTGTAGCATCTGGTAAAAAAAACAAACAAGAAATAGTAAATAGTTGTAGAATAGATTTGCGAAAGATTGTTGGCGTATTAATAAAAGAAAAAGACGAAATTGGTAAAGAACTAAGAGAAGCAAAAAAAAACACAGACAATATAGGACCATGTAATGTTTGTGGAAAAGAACTTGTTATAAGAATGAGTAGAAATAATAAACAATTTGTTGGTTGTAGTGGATATCCAAAATGCACAAACACCTATCCTTTACCACAAAAAAAGAAAATAGAAAAAACAGATAGAAACTGTGAAAGATGTGGCTGTCCAATAATAAAGATCATTAATGGACGTAGAAGTTTTGAGATGTGTTTAAATCATAAATGCGAAACCAAGAAAGAATATTTTGAGAAAAAACAGAAAAAAGACTAATTTTTAGAAAGTTTTTTAAAAAATAAACAAACAAAAACCAAAAACAAAGTGTTTGTCTAATACTCAAAAATTACAAACATATAAAAATAATTGCCAACATTAGTTATATATACAATAAAAAAATATATTTATAAATAAAGATAAAAAATGAACGAAATAATCCAAATAATAATAATTGTAATAATAATAATTGTTTTTGGAACACTAGTAACAATAATAAATCTAAAAGGAAAAAATAAAGCCCACACAACAAAAGAACAAGGGTCTTGGCAAAAAATAGAAGAAAATAATGAAAAAAAGAAAAATCTTCTTAAACAAAAAGAAGAACTGTCATTTAAATATAGTGCAAAAAGTATTGACGAAATCGCATATAATAAAGCACTAAAATACCTAAACGAAGAAATTAGAAAAATAGACGACAAAATAAACAAAGAAGTTTCAAAACTAACTGAAATTCAACAAAAACAAGATACAGGAAACGAACTAAGATTTGAAAATATAAAACTAAAAGGAAAACTAAGTGAAACTGCGTTAGAAAAAGAAACCCTTTCATCAAGAGTAAAAGAACTAGAAGAATTTATTAAAAGGATGGGCGGAACAAACAAAAAAAGCGCCTCCATTGATGAAACAGAAAAAACAAAATACTATGAAAAAATACTTGAAAAATATAAACCAGAAATAAACAAACAAGAAAAAAAAACAATAACCGAAATTAAAGAAATGGTAGATGCAGGAGACCTAACAATTAATAGTATAATAACCAAAAACAAACCAATAGGGTACGATTATAATAAAGACTACTTACAAACACTAAGAAAAATATATAACTACCTTATGTCAGAAATAAAAGTGGTAAAAAATAATTTGAGGATTTTGTTTTGGTTAGATTTTTCTGAAATTATTAAAAATAAAATTGCAGATGAACAAGATATATCTATTTTATTATGTTCTGTTATGCATGCGCTACAAGACTACGAAGCATATATCCATGTCGTACAACTAGAAAACGAAAAAACACACGCGTTTGTAAAAACAAAATATAAAAACACACACTATATTTTTGATCTTACACAAAAAGTACCTTTTGATACTTTTAAAGCAAAAGATGAAAAAGAACTATTTAAAAATTACAAATATTTAGAATATAAAATAACAAAACAAATATACAAATACAACCAAGATAGTTATTTAGATATAGACGAATAAAAAGAAATAAACATGACTTTTAAATACGAAATCACAAGCAATGTTTTTTTTTATCTTGCAAAAGAAATTGAAGAAGAAATAAATCTTGGTTATATAAACAACATACAAAATATAGACTACGACACAATAAAAATAAAGATACACAGAAAAAAAACCAAACAACTAATAATTACAAAAGAGGTTCTTTTTCTTCCAAGCTATGATATAAAAGTCATGGAAAAGTCTTTAGAATTTACAAGATTTCTTAAAAGAAAACTATACAATCAAAGAATACAAGAAATAAAACAACACAAAAATAACAAAGTAATATATCTTAAACTAGATGACTATTTTTTAATATTTGAATTTTTTAGTCATTCAAATATAATACTAACAGATGCAGAATATAACGTTATAAGTGCAAAAAGATATGAAAGATGGAAAGATAGAGAAATAATTAGAAAACAAAAATATTCTTTTCCAAAAGTAGAAGCTATAGAAACACTTACAGACAAAGAAATAGAAAAACTAAACAAATTAGAAAAAAAAGGAATCATAAGATATTTTGTCAAAAACCATAATATTGCACCACACTACATAAACGAAATATTTGAAACAGAAAAAACCTTTGAAGAAAAAATTAAAAAAATTAAAAAACTGTATAATATAAAAAATCCAAAACTAATTAAAACAAATAACCTCTTTGTAATCAAAGAAAATAACAATCCAGAAAAAATATCAACAGAAATTGAAAAAGAATATGTTGATTTTTTTGCAGAAAATAAAACAGAAAAAGAAACTAATAAAAAAGAA
This sequence comes from Candidatus Iainarchaeum sp., assembly GCA_003559395.1. Classification (GTDB taxonomy): domain Archaea; phylum Iainarchaeota; class Iainarchaeia; order Iainarchaeales; family CSSED10-239; genus CSSED10-239. The sequence continues at coordinate 5,592 of PWLL01000036.1, forward strand.
AAAAAAATAAATAAAATAATAGAAATCCAAGAAGAAAAAGAAAAAGAATTTCTTGAAAAAATAAAAAATTACAAAAAACAAGGTGAACAAATATATGTTCATTTTAACACTATTGAAGAAATAAATAAACAAATTAAACTCGCATTAAATAAAAAAATTCCAGAAAAAGAAATTATTAAAAAAATGAATGATTATTTTGAAAAAACAAATCAAAAAATAAATGTTAAAAAAATAGATCTTAAAGAAAAGAAATACATTCTAAAAATAGATGAAAATAATTGAAAGAGCAAAAAGGTAAACTTTTATGGTTTACCCTACTAATTGTCTCTCATCAACAATAAAAACATCACTAACAGCAAGTACGCTTTTATATGGTACTTCTAACATGTTTCCTTGAACTTCTAACTGCTTCACAACTTTTGAAGAAGGGTCTACTTCTACAAGAATGGATTCAATCTCCCCTGTTGTTTCGTTAACCATTAAGTCAACTAAACGGCCAATGTTATCTCCTCTATTAGTGATTAATTTTTTTGTTGCAAGTTGTCTTGCGATAGCATATTTATACATGTTTACCCTCTCTTTTATTTTTTTAAATAATTTATAAAAATAATGTTTATGATATATATAATAACAACTACGTCTTTATATACGTTTCTGTTTAGAATAAAAACAAAACAGCCACGAAATAGTTTAAAAAATAAACCTAAAAAATATTAAAAAAAACTAAAAAATATGTTTTTTAGAAAATCAAAAATAAAAACCTCTGCAAAAACACCTAAAACCAAAAAGATTAAAGCAAAAATAAGCAAACTAATAGAATATTTAAAAACATAATAAAATCTATCACTATCTATTCTTGATTGCTTAAGACCAGTAGATACTAAACTACCAGACATGATAGCAAAAAAATAAGAAATCGCTTCTAAAATGGTATGTAAAGCAATACTTAAAAAAAGAGGTAACAAAACATAAGCCAAACCCCCGCCATAAAAACCACTATAAAAAACAGCATATTGAGTAAAAGAAACAGCCCAATAAATTGCATTCCAAACGATTAATAACATAGAACCCAAAGGAAACACAAGAGAAATTAAAAAACAAACAATTATTACAGACAAATTGTTTATAAAAATATCTCTAAAAACAGGCAACTTACTAACACCTTCAAAACCAAGTTCTCTTGCAGGTATTAAAGAATCAAGCCATCCTTGCTGACCAAAAAGATGTGAAGAATACTCAATAGGCATTATCGTTATTAAAGTTGTAACAACTAACATTATGCCTATAAAAAAGAAAAAATAAATGGTTAAGAGCTTTTGATTTTCTTCATAAAAATCAATTATAGAAAAATTAGAATTTCCTTTCACTTTCAAATTAATTAAAGTAACACCTTTATTACGAATTTTACGAGTTCTACCAATTAACAAAGTATTGATATTATTTTCACTAATAACAAAAGGAGCCAAAAAAAGAGTAATAAAAAAAACAGCAAAAACGCCTGGTTGTTCAGGAAACAAAAGGATAGCAAAAACAAAACTAATCATAGATCCTAAAATTGCAAAATATATTGACTTAGCCCCAACATTTAAAAAACTAGCAAAATATAAAGGCACATTTCTTAAAAAACGTAAAAAATAAAAAGCAAAATCACTAATTTTTTTAGTTTTTATTTTTTTTTGAGTATTAAATTCTTTATGTCTATTATCTGAAATGGAAATTTGTTTTAGTTTAGATTTGTTATTTTTTGAAATTTCATCTATTTTTTCTGAAGAATTATCTGTTTCTGAAGAATCTCCATTAATTTGGTTTATTTTTATATTTTCTTTAGACATAAATTCTCAAAAATTAAATCACAATTCTGCCGTTATTATAAACAAAATGACCTTTAGAAATTACTTTTGTATTTTTTGCGTTTCTTGGTTTATATTTAATAGTTTCTTTTTTTTCATCAACATCTAAAACTTCACCCAAAAATAAACCATATTTAGAAATTACTGGAAGACCAACAAACAACACAGTAACATTTGTTGTAACATCAAACGTTTTAGTTATAAGATGTAACAAATAAAGAAAAATGGTTGCAGTAAATATAGAAAATATAAAAGTGTTAAAAGAAATGTCATATATTATTAATTGTAAAGCCACATCCACAATTGCAGAAAAAATAACAATCGCAAACAAAGAAAATAACGCTTTTCCAAGAAGATATAATTTTTTAAAATAAAACAAATCAATAATGTCACCGATAATAAAAGAACAACCCGATAAAACTAAATATAAAAGAACAGCCCTTATAATATAAACCAGTCTAAATAACAAATCAAAAGAAATATTTAAAAAATATAGATTTACACCCATGTAGATTGTAAAAATTAAAAAAAACAACCCAGCTAAATTAAAAGGAAAACTGATTTTAGTTATTGAAAATTTTGAAACCGTGTTCTTTAAAAGAAGTTCAATTTTTGGTTCTAAATTAAAGCCCTTTATTAAAAAAAACAAACCAAAAACAAGCGTCAAGATTTGAACAGTATATTTAGTACCAATAAAAAAAAGCAACAACAAAATGATTGCAGGAATACCAAAAATGATTCTTGCAAAAACAGGGTCCTTTATTGCTTTTTTAACAATATAAAAAGTATTTTCAATATTTTTTGATTGTTTTACAATCACAACATCCTTAGAAATGATGGGCACAAAATTTTGAATAATTGGAATTACTTGATCATCTTCTGAACCATCACTAACAAAAACAACAGCACTTGCAGAAAATTCTTTAAGAACATCTCTTAATTGAGAAATTATGTTTTTGTCTGCATAAAAAAGATTCTCTTTAGAATAGCCTGTCAAAGTAGCAACTTCAACAACATATTTTTTTTTAAGAACGTTGTATTTTTTTAAAGAAGCAAAAATGGCATTTGCATCAGACTCTTCAGGGTCTGCTAAAATAAGATCAGTGGCTAATTTCAAATTGTTTTCATAACCAACAATGGGCCCAGAAACACCTAATAACTTACCAACATCATTATCTCTATCAACTGTTAGAATTAATATTTTTTCTTGTAAATCAGTTGTTGGAGAAACCCCTTTATTTTTGCTTGTTTTTTTTTTAAGAACCATATTTATACACAAAAAATATTTGTTAACAATATATTATATGTAAGTAATTGTTTTTATATATTTTGTTTTTGTAAAATTTGTAAAATTAGCAAAATATTAAAGAAACAAACAAATAAAAACAGAATAGAGACTAATAATTATATAGAACAGATAAAAAAAGATAGACATGAACAAAGAACAAAAAATAAAAAATAATTTTTTTGCAATCACCTTTTTTATAATTTTATTGATATTAGCTGTTTTTTTTGTAACAGATAAAAGAACACAAGAAATTTCTTTAATAATTTTAGCAACAATAATTTTGTTATATTTAGCATTTAGATTTGAAGTCATAATGCAACTAAAAGAATATGAAAGAGCAGTAATATTTAGATTTGGAAAACTAAATAGAGTTGGGGGTCCTGGTTGGGCGATAATTATTCCAGTAATAGAAAAAGCAGCAAGAACCACACTAAGAACACAAGTCTACGACATACCGCCACAAAGAGTAATAACAAAAGACAACATTAAACTAACCATCGACGCAGTGATTTATCTAGCAGTTGCAAAAGAAAAACAAAGCGTAATAAACTCAGTAATAAAAGTAGAAGACTATAGAAGAGCATCAACAACCTTAGTTGCAGCAAAACTAAGAGACATTCTTGGTGAATTTGAACTAACAGACGTTATAACAAACATAGAAAAAATAAATAAAATAATGACAGACACCCTAAAAGAAAATGCAAAAAACTGGGGGATAATAGTCCATTCTGTAGAAATTAGTGATGTCCAGATTCCAGAAGAAATAATACAAGCCATGCACGAACAAAAAGCTGCAGTTCAAAAGAAATTAGCAGTTTATGAGCTTGCAGAATCTGAAAAAGCAAAAATACTAGCAGTAAAAGAAGCAGCAGAAAACCTACCAGAAAAAGCAGTAATTTATTATTATATAAAAGCACTTGAAAAGATGGCAGAAGGGGCCTCAACAAAATTTATTTTTCCTATGGAACTAACAAGTCTTTTAAATAAAGTATCTTCAGAAATTAACACACCAAAAGATCTTAAAAAAATAAACACCAAAGAAAAAAAGAACTTAGAAAAATATCTACCACTATTAAAAAAATACGTAGATATTAACAAAAAAACAAGTGTAAAAAAGAAAAAGAAAAATTAATCCGAAAAATAATTAATAAACTCTTTTTCAAAACGCTTTCTTTTTTTCTCATTATCTTCAAATTTTTTATTTGCAATAAAAACAATTTCTTTAAGATATTCTTCAGAAACAAACAAATGATTATCTTTTTTTATTAAAGTAGATAAAAATACTGTGTTTGTAGCCTCAACAATTGTTTTTCCTGGCTTTGTGCTTATAATCGCAGCACGTTTTAAACCAAAAGATCTAAGAAAATTTAAAATGTTTGTAGCCAAAGAAAGATTTTTTGTGCCTATGTGAAAAATAAAAGGCTCGACTTTTAACCACAAATAACCTTTATTAAAAACATCTATATCACTGATTAGTTCTTCAAAATTGATTTTTCTATGATATCTTTTATGAAAAGAAGTTATTTTTTTATCTTCATCCACATCACTAGACAACAAAACAATTCTTCCAGAACAACTGCTAGAAGTAAAAACATCTTTTATCTTTGTAATTTTTAAAAGAAAAGGAACGACATCTTCATCAACTTGTTTTTTCTCAATGGCATCATGCAAAGTTTCAGTGTGGTGCTTTTTTATATTTTCAAAAGTCACGTTTTCTACATTATTCATATTAACTACCAAAATATCTTGTTTTTCTTAAATATATAAAAGAAAGAACACTTTTTTAAGACAATCGTATAACAAGCAAAAAAACACAAAAAACAATAAACACTATATTTAAAATATCTTATAACTATATATATTTATAAAAAGATAAAAAAAGATAAAAATGTACAAAAAAATATTTGTGATTTGTTTAATGTTTTGTTGCTTATTGTTTATTCAAGAAACATACGCCTTAAAAATAATGGAACAAATAACAGGAGACCTAGAATATAAAAACACAATAGATATTGGACTAACAGCGCCTGGAGAACAAATGCTCATAAGCTTTTTTCAAGGAGTGCACGGAACATATACAGAAATAAAACTTTCTGAAGAAAGTAAAGAAATAGGCTTTTTAGAAAATACAAAAAGAACAAAAGAAAGTATATTTACAACCATGAAAATAAACGACAGAATAAAAGGAACAAAAAATATCAACCTAATATTAATAGGCAAAAATCAAGAAAGAAAAATAACTTTAAGAACCACCATAACAAACGAAGTTGTATACGCGTACTTATTAGAATATGAAAAAACAACAAAAATAGAAGAAAGAAAAACAATACCAATAAGAATAATAAACAAAGCAGCAAGTACAAAAGAAATAATAATTAAATCAGATTTTTCAAAACACTGGTTCTTAAAAGAAACAAATATGGAAAAGAAAATGGTATTACAACCACACTCAGTAACAGATGTAGAATATGAATTTATACCAAGAATAATAGGAAAAACAAATCAAAACATACACATATTATCAGACACAAAAGAACAAAGAGAAATAGAAACAAAAGCCATAACAAAAGAAATAGAAATAAACGTAATAAAAAACCTAGAAAGTATACAACATACAAAAAAACACTTTTTCACACTCTATGGACTAAATATACTACCAATACATTTTTTTAATAATTTTTTAAAATATTTTTCTAACTAATTTTAATAAAGAGAAAGAATGAATAAAAAAAAAGAAATAAAAGAATTTTTTAAAGAAGTTGCTTCACAAAAAATAACCAAACAACAACTAGAAACAAAAAAAGCAGAATTTTCAAAAAAATACAATCTTAAGAAATATTTGTTGACCTCAGAAATAACTAACGCACTCGAAATTAAAGAAATTCCAGAATATTTACAAACAAAGCCCTCAAGAACACAATCAGGAGTCGTAATCGTAGCCATAATGTCAAAACCAACAAAATGTCCAGGAAAATGCATCTATTGTCCAAGTGTTAAAAATGTGCCAAAAAGCTATGTTGGTTTTGAACCAGCAAGTATGAGAGCAAAAAGAAACGAATATGATCCTTATAAACAAATAAAAAACAGACTTAAACAACTAAAAAACACAGGACACCCAACAAACAAAATAGAACTGATTGTTATGGGAGGGACCTTTCCTGCAACACCCCTAAAATATCAAAAAGAATTTATGGTAGGAGTATATCAAGCAATAACAAACTCAAAAGAAAAAGATTTAGAAAAACTTAAAAAAAAAGCAATGACCTCAAAAAGAAGACTAGTAGGAATTACCTTTGAAACAAGACCAGACTACTGCACACCAGAGATAATTGAAAGACTTTTATCGTATGGTGGTACAAGAGTAGAACTAGGCGTGCAAATACTTAACAATAAGATACTTAAACACATAAAAAGAGGGCATAAGATAAAAGAAACAATCACTGCGACAAGACATCTAAAAGAAGCAGGATTTAAAGTACTTTATCATATAATGCCAGGACTACCTAAAAGTAATTATAAAAAAGACCTAAAAGCCTTTAAAAAAATATTCAACAACAATAATTTTAAACCAGATATGTTAAAAATATATCCTTGTTTAGTAACAGGAAATACAAAACTTGAGAAAATGTACTATTCAGGAGAATATGTGCCATATGACGACAAAACAGCAATAACCCTTTTAGCAGACCTTAAAGAAAACGTGCCCGAGTGGGTAAGGATCATGAGAATACAAAGAGATATTCCAAGCACAAAAATAATTGCAGGACTTAATAAAGGAAATATTAGAGAACTTATAAAAAAAGAACTAGAAAAAAGAAAAACAAAATGTAAATGTATAAAATGTAGAGAACCAAAAAATAAAATAATAAACACCAAAAACTATAAACTAAAAATTACAAAATATAAAGCCTCTAAAGGAACAGAATACTTCATATGTGCAGAAGAAAAAAAACATTTGTTAGGGTTTGTTAGAGAAAGAATACCTAAAAAAACATTTATAAAAAATATAAAAGAAAAAACAGCACTAGTAAGAGAACTACACGTATATGGAAAAACAACAGAATTTGATAAAAAAAATATACAACATACAGGCATAGGTAAAAAACTACTTAAAAAAGCAGAAAAAATTGCAAAAGAAAAAAACTATGAAAAAATATCTGTAATTAGCGGAATAGGAGTTAGAGAATACTATAAAAAACAAGGATACTATTTAGATGGAAACTATATGAGTAAAAAAATATAAACGTGATAAAAAATGGTAAACATAAAAGATAATTTAGTAAAAACACTTGCAGACAACCCAGAGCTGTATAAAATAGTCAACTCAAAAGACCATATTTCTATTTTAAAAGAGATTTTTAAAGAAAATCTTGATTTTTCCAATATTAAGAGAAAAACATATATTAAAAAAGATAATATAATATATAATATATTAGAAACACTAGAACAAAAAGAACTAATAAAGAAAATTGAAGTAAACAACAACATACAATACTACATAACAGAAAATGGAAAAAAACTAATAAACTTGTATGAAGAAGCAAAAAAAGAATATAATATATAAACTACGAGGTGGCAAAATGAAAATATTTTTAGGAGTATTAAGTACAGGAAAAGGAACGTGGGGGCAAGTTGCACACATTATTGATAACACAGAATACGAAAAAGTATATCTTGTATCAAACGAATGGGCACAAGACAAATTTAATTGTTCAAAACCAATAAATTGGATGATAATCGACCCTAGAAAAGGATTTAGTGAAATTTTAGACGATCTAAAAGAACAATGGCCAAAAGATCTAAAACAAGTAGACTTAAATATCCATTCAGGAAGCGGAAAAGAACACAGTGCAATATTAGCAATCCTTTTAGAAAAAAAGATTGAGTTTAATGTTATAACCATAAATGCACAAGGTATACAAAAATATTAAAATAAATTCGCTTTTTAGAAATAAAAATATAGCTATTAAAGAAACATTAGATAAAAGATCTAATGATTTCTTTAAGTATTTTTATGCAACTGATTCTTAGATAATTAAAAAAAATCACACACATACTTTAAAATACTATCTTCATTCTAAAATAATATATAATATTAAAATCAAATAAAATATGAAGATAATTAAAAAAATAACACTAGTCTTAATCATAAGTAGCCTACTGTTTTTAAGCGGATGTTTAGATAAAATAGAAACCCACGAACGAGAAACCTGCCTAGCACTAACACACTATTCAGAAACATCCGTCGTGGATTGTAAATCACAAACAGAATGTTTATCAAAAATGTTTGTTGAAAACCTGTCATCTTCAAAAAACATTCCCAAAGAAATACATAATAAAAACATAATCTATAAAAACAACATAGCATCAGCAACCTATTATTTTAACAAAAGTTCAGAAAACATAAAAGTAATAAATAACGCATGTTATACAAGAACAATGCCTAAAAAAATAGTAGACAACGTAAACGATTTGTTTTTTTACTTAGCAAATATTTTTAAATATCTAGATAGATCTTCAAAAACAAGCATAGAAATATTAAAAGACTACGCAATATATCTTAAAAACCAAGACGTTCATCTGATATCAGAAGAAGAACTATATTTAGACTTTATAGAAATAAACAACAACCTTAACGAACTAGCAGATATAACTATAAAAGAAACATATGTTGGAAACTTAAAAGAAAACGCAAAAAAAATAAATGAAGCAGCAAAAGAACTTGGATTTAAAGAAACCTACATCTCAAAAGTAAGCTATCTTGATTTGTTTGCATACTATTATGAATTTTCAGAAGAAGTGCAAGAAAAAGAAAAAAAACTACCAAGCCTAAGTTTGTCAACCTCATACATATTTTCAAAAATATCTAACCTAATGATACTAGAAAAAATAAACGTACAATTGTCTAGAACGGACAAATATAATTTGTTTTTACTTTTAGACAAACACATGGGTCTTAAAAACTCAACAACCACAGAATTTAAAAAACTAAATAATAGAATTGTGAAAAATCTAAAACAGGTTTTTGAAAAAATAACAGAACTAGAAGAAAAAATTGAAAGCGAAAAAGAATATTTAAACGAAGAACAAAAAATAAAACACATTGTTACAACACACGAATACGAATATCAAGATATGAGTTTTGGAAAATATTTAAAAATACTAAAAGCACTTGCAATAAACATAGAACAAAACAAAATAACCATACTAGAAAAAGAACAAAAACAAAAAGAAGAACTAGAAGAATGCGAAATAATAATAAAAGAAGAAAAACTAAAAAACAACGTTTTCTTAAGAAAACTAATAGAAACATATGAACAAGAAGACAACTACGTTAGAAAAAAAGAAATTTGTGAGAAAATAAAAAACAATTATGACGTAGTTGAATGTCAAAAAGAATTGTTGTTGGTAATAGAAGAAAAAAATGATATCTTTAGAGAATATCGGTTTTTAGAATATGAAATAATTGATGATGAAGAATGCCAAAATGTTTTAGGGTTGTTTGAACACAGATTAAATAACCACGAAAAAATAAAAATAATTAATCAAATAATAGAAGAAAATAAACAATTGTTTTTAGACTATGAAAAACTAAAAAGATATGACCTAGAAAAAGAAATTAAAATCAGCACCTTAAAAGAAGAAAATAAAAGCTACGAGACATTAAGAAACACACAAAAAATAATAGATGTTGATAAAAAAATAAACAACCTTAATAACCTTAGTAAAAAAATAAAAGAAATAAATGACCACTTATTAGAAAAATATGTTGCAGAAAAAATAAAGATAGAATATAGAAATTACAAATATTATTTGATAATAAATAACCCAACATCTAAAGAACAAAACCAAATAAGAATAAAAACAGAAAACGTAAACTTTAGTGAAATTAAATCAAACACACAAAAACTAAGAATCACAAAAGACTATATTACTTTTTACGATGTGAAAAAAGGAGAAAACAAATACGAAATAGAATATCGTAACAAACAAAAAATAACAACCAACATACTAGATTTAAGAGCAGGACAAAGCCTGATGGAGACGAGAATAGAAAACGAAGTAAGTGGGTTAAAAGGAACACTAAATGTAGGACGCGCAGAAATTGCAGACAAAACAAAATACGTTTTAGACAAAAACCACACCATTTCTTTTATTACAGAACCAATAAACAGAATAATTTATTATAAAAACATAATCAGTAAAGAAAAAATGTTTGTAGAAATTACAGAAACAAACGAAGAAAGATATGTGGTGTCAGAAAGATATAAAATAACAAACAACGCCTTAGAAAAAATAAACGGAAACTTAGGCCTAATAACAATAAACAACGAAATAGTGTTAGTTAAAAAAGATCAAGAAAATATAGACACACAAATAGAAAACAATCTTCTAAGAATAAACATAACCCTAGACGTGTTTGAAACATTAATCGTAGACGTATATAGAATGAAAGAAAAAGAAGAAATTATAAAAGATATGCAAAAAATAGCATCCTTGATCATTCAATTACAACAATCTGTTTTTGAAGAAGTAAGAGAAAAAGCAAAAACCTTAGAAGCACCACCAAAAGAAATAGAAAATTATAATTTAGAAGACATAAAAAAAATGTACCTACTAGAAACAAAAATAAACCAAATTAAAGAAAAACAAAAAAATAAAGAACAAACAGAAGACCAAATCAACTTGCTATTATATAAAATGTTAGAAACAGAACCAGAATATGAAAAAGAAATAAATGATCTAAAAAAAAACATGCATGGCAACATAGATCAAACATATCAAAAAACCCTTTTTCTTGAAAAAAAAATAGCAGACGACAAAAGAGAAGCAACCACAGAACAAGAACAAAAACTAAACAAACAATTTAATAGTTTTTTAGAAATAAAAGAAGAACTAAAAATAGATAATCAAAAAATAAATACCCTCTTTAAAGACTACAAACTAGAAGAAACAAACCCAGAAAAAACAATAAAAGAAATAGAAGACCTAATCAATTGGGAAACAAAAATAATTACAGACCACATTTATGACAAAATAAGATATGTAGAAAAAACAAACATAAAAGAAATAGAAAAAATTAAAGAAAACATAGATTGGCTGTACGAATACGTAAGCCTTAAAGAAATGTATGATGTAAACTACTATCCAAACATAACAAGTGCAGATGGAGAAAGATTACTTAAAAAAGCACAATTTTTAGAAACAATTACTCTAAAAGAACAAATACTGTCTTTTAAAGAAAACTATGAAAAACAAGAATACTATAGTGCACAATCTAGAATCCCAGACATAACAAAACAAAGAATAAACGAAATAAAAACAGAAAAAGAATTTATAGAAAGAGAAATAAACAATATAAAAAAAGATGCCAAAGAAGAACTTAATCTTTATTTACAAACACGTGCTCAAGAAGAAAATTTAGAAACGCTTGCACTTGCAAAAGAAAACTATGACAAAGAACAATATCTTTACGTGCTTTTTTTATTAAGAAACATATCAGATATAGAAAAAAACAAAATAGCACTAGATTTAGAAACGATTGTTTATTTTTTAATAATTAGTTTGTTTATAGCATTGTTTGTTTATTTTAAAAAAGAAAAGAAAAAAGACAAAACAAACATTAACGAAAGAAAACAAAAAATAATAAGACACTACTAAACAAAGAACAATTTAAAAATTGATCTTTTCATAAACATATTTGAAGAAACATGCTTAAAATAGGAATCGATCTTGATAACACGCTTGCGCCAACAACAGAAACAATAATTAAATATACGCGAGAAACAAAGAAAAAATATACATTTAAAGGACTAAATTCAACAAAACAATATACAATAGAAGAAAAAGAAAAATTTTATAACTTTGTAAATCAAACCATAAATCAACAACACCCAAAATCATTTTTGCCAATAAAAGACACCGTAGACATTATACCAAAACTTGCAAAAAAACACAAATTATATATATTAACTGGACGCACACACAAAAACGAAAAACCAACCAAAAAATGGGTTGACACACACTTTCCAAAACAATTTCAAAAAATTGTTTTTAGTAAATATGTAAACGTTGAACAATACATTAAAAACAAAGGACAAAGATGTAAAGAATATAAAATTGATGTGTTAGTTGACGATGTTTTAGATAACATTTGGGATTGTCATAAAAAAGAAATAAATACAATACTATTTGATTTTAATAAACAATATAGCTGGACAAAAGGAAAAATACCAAAAACAACAAAAATTGCACACGACTGGATACAAGTGTCCGAAATGATTGAAGAAATGGACGTGTGATTAAAAAACAACTGCTTTTAAAAAAATAACAGATTATAAACTTTTTGATAGTATATATTATATAAAGAAAAGAAATTTTTGGTGACTATATGAATATAAAAAATCTATTACCTATTTTTTTAATAATATTAATGTTAAGCGTTATACATGCCACACCTATAGAAGAAAAAACACTATCGGAAATGGGCTATCAAAACTTAACTGTAGAACGACACGAAGAAAAATGTTTTGATATAAACATTCCAGAATTAGAATCAACAAACGATTCAACATTTGTTTTTGTCTTAAAGATTGAAAACTATATTCCCGTTAATAAAGATGTGATCTTTAAAATATATTTAAATGAAAAACTAGAAAAAACAATAGACTCAAAAGATATTAAACAAAAAAACATAATAAAACTAGACCACTATATACAAAAAGAAAACAAATTGAAATTGTGTATAGAAAACCACTTTATTCCAAGAATTATAATTTCAAAAGAAAGCAAAATAGGAAATTATTTATTAGCCAAAATAGAAGATTCAGACCTATACCAAATAGTGCCATCTAAAATAAAAACAAACACCATGACGCCTATAGAAATAGTATTTAGAAATAGAGGTGCAAATGACGCATATGTCAATGTTGAAAATGCAACGGACAGATATTTAATAAACAATCTATTAAACCACATATCCGGAGAATATAAATATGAAGGATGGCTTTTGGCTGGTGAAGAAAAAAGAATAAAATATTTTATAAAAACAAAAGAAGACCTACTATATATTTCGCCACGAGCAAAATTAACATACACAAACGAATTTGGCGAAGAAATTAAAATTATTACAGAACCCTTAGTAATAAAAGCAGAAAAAGAAAAAGCACTATTAGATATTTTTATAGACCTTCCTAAAAACATAACAAATAGAGAAAATACAAACGGAACAATAATACTAAGAAACAACTCAAACAATGACATTTCAGATTTGTACGTGGGGATTAACTCTACAGAAGCAACAGAAATTTTAGACCAATACAAAACAACTATTAGAAGAAAAGAAGTAATACAAATACCAATACAAATCAAAACTTACGACAACAAAGATTTTAAAATAGAATATTATTTTGAATACACAACTTTAGATGACGAATATAAACAATCCAAAATTACCGAACACAACATAAAACAAAAACAAGAACAAGTTTTTGAAATAATAGGCATATTTATAATTTTGTTTATAATAATTTATGTTTGGTTTTTAAAAAGCTAAACAATCCTTTTAAACATTTTTTCAAAATCATTTAAAGATAAAATTATAACTGTTGGACGGCCATGAGCACAAATCATCTTGTGTTCGCAAGCATCTAATTCTTTAATTAATTTTTTTATTTCAAAAAAAGAAAGTGACTGGTTTGCTTTTATAGATTCTGAACAAGAATATTTTTTAAGAATGTTTGATTTTATAGTTTTATAATTTTCAGTAATATTATCTTGAAGATCATTAACTAAATTTAAAAACACGTTTGTATCAAAATACGTTTTTATAAAAAAAGGAATGGTTGTAAGACATACGACGTTGTCTTTAAAGATATAATCAAAACCAAGATCAAAAAATAAGGTTTTATTTTCTTTTAAAAACAACATTTGATGATCGTTCAAAAAAGGAATTTTTTTTTCAAAAACTAATCTTTGTTTTTCAGTAAGTTTGTCTTCAGATTGTTCGTTTTTTTCTAAATTTATTCTTTCTGCAGCTGCGTGTTGGTCAATAATAAGTGCTTCTTTTTTAGTTTCACATAAGATGTAGGTTTCGTGTATTTGTCCAACAATTCGCACAATCTCTTTGTTGTTAAAAACTAACGGGGCCTCAACATCTTCTTTTGCAACAAAATAGTTTTGTCGAACATTTAATTTTTCAGAAAAACGCATTTTTGGAGTGCTTGGTGTTTGTTTATCAGAAAAACTATTAAAAGAAGATGGTTTTTTAAAAAAAGAAGCATCTGGCGTTTTAAAAGATTTGGTTACTTCTTTATCAGAAAACAAAACCGACGACATTTTTTCTTTAAAATCTATTAAAAAAATTGATTCGTTTTGTAATTTTACAAGTCTTTTTTTAGGATGCACGTTTACGTCAATTGTGTTTGGAACAATATTGAAAAATAAAATAAAAAATGGTTTTTCTTGAATCATAAGATAATCTTTATAAAGCGTTTTTAACAACGCATTTAGTTGAGGAAAATGAACACACCTTCCGTTTATATATACAAAATTTCTAGGATAATTAAAATTAGATCTTGGTTTTAAAACAACACCTTTAACACTATAAAAATCAGAATCTAAATCAACATCAATTGTTTTGTTTTTAAATTCTTTTCCAAAAACTTGAAGAAATCTATTTTCTCTTGAGGTGTTATAAAAAATTTCGTTCTTTTTTTCAGAAGAAAATAAAAATTTAATTTGTGGGTTCGCAACAACAAACTCTAAAAAAACATCATAAATTTTAGAAAACTCAAAAGATTTTGATTTAAGAAATTTTTTCCTAACCGGCAGATTGTAAAAAAGGTCTCTAATTGTGATTTGGGTTCCTTTTTTAAATGACTTTGACACAAGATTTTTATTTAAATCTAATAAACAACCTTTTCCAGAATCATCTGTTGAAGATAAAATTTCAACATGTGATACTGAAGAAATACTAGATAAGGCCTCACCTCTAAAACCAAAACTATTTAAAGAATACAAATCATCAATGTCGTTTATTTTACTAGTGGTATATTTTTCTAAACAAATATTCAAATCATCTTTATTTATTCCAACACCATCATCAACAATTTCAATTAGCTCAACACCAGCAGATTTTACATTTACTTTTATAGTTTTTGCATGCGCATCAATAGAGTTTTCAATTAACTCTTTTAAAACATCTGCAGGACACTCAATAACCTCACCCGCGTTTATCAAATCAATTGTTTTTTTATTTAATTTTTTTATACTCATATAATCTTTTCTTTTATTTCTTTCATGTGGTTTTGCTTTTTTTCAATAATCTCTTTTGTACCAATATCTTTTCTAAACCACACGTCACCTTTTATTTTTTCACAAATCATTTGCGCTTTCTTTTCTGCATCAAAAAGATCATC
>PWLL01000111.1 GCA_003559395.1 Candidatus Iainarchaeum sp.
ATGGTTTTGTTTGTCGGAATAAAACGACAAATCGTTTCTTACTCACTATCTACTCTTGGTGCTAAATAATATCTGATTGCTGAACTTCCAATAGTGTAGCTTATCTCAACAGGCATATCTTCTTTTAGTTTTAAAGTGATTTCTCCTTTTGAGTTTTTGATCATGTTTTGTAGATAGTCTAAAGGATACATGGCTTTTGCCTTTGTTCCTGAAATAACAATATTTTCTGATTCAATTTCTTGTTTAAAGTGTCCTTTACTGCTTTGTGTGCTTAATATAAATTTGTTATTTTCAACAATAAACATAAGATATGAACTAAACAATCCTGCATCTTTTATTCCTGCATTTAGTTGTTCTGCACTTATTTGTACAGTTACGTCATATTGAATCTGTGGTAAAGGATGTTGTTGATCAGAAACATCGATTAAAGGAATTACAAACGTTCTTTTAGATTTCCCTAATAGCTGAATATGTAGTGTCGGTTTTTCTTCTTGTATTTCTAAAGAAAGTTTATCTTCTGTGTTTGAGTGTGCTAGTATTTGTAAAAGATTACTAATATTTATTCCAAATGAGATCTTTTCTTCTGGATTTTTATCAAAATCAACAATAAATTCTTCAAAAGCATCTTTTGGCATAACAAAGTCAACTAAACTTACTTGACTTGCATCTGTTGCTCTTAAATAAAATTTTTCTTTATCGATAGTAAATAATCCTTCGTTTATTAAGACACCAATAGCATCTATACTTTTATAAAATTCTTTTACTTCTTTTATTACTAATTTAATCATTTTTTCTCCCCCTTCAACTATTAAAAAAACCAAGTTTTATATAACCAAGATAAGGTATTCTGCTAATTATTTTTCCTTTTAGTGTATTTATTGGGGTTGGATATTTATTTAAACAGTTGTTTTTTGCAATTCCGTCAATAATATTACAATCTTGGTCAATTAATCTATTTGTTTTATCATTATCTCCTTTTGTCAAAACATATTCTCCATCTTTCGCAGATAGATGTACGACAAGTCTATGAACAATATCTTTGTTTTTTGTATTTGAGGTATAAACTACAATATCATTTTCTATTATATCGTCCATATATATTATGGTATCTTCTATTTTTATAGATTTTGTTTTTTCTAAACCATGTTCGTTTTCTTCATAAGTTATTTCTGCAATTTCTTTTAGATCTTTGTTGGCTATTGCTTTATTTATTTCTATAGTTTTTGTTTCTAAATTATTGGCTCTTGTTATGATTACAACGTCTCCTCTTGAAAGATTAGGTTCCATAGAATGACTCACAACAACTGCAAGAGGCATATTCACACCTAATATAAAGCCTAACAACATATAAATAAGATATGCACATAAAAAAGCAAACAGAATATAGGCTATCCAATAAACAATCTTTATAGAAAAGCTTTTAGGTTCTCCAAAGATTTTAAGAAGAAGTAAATCAAGATAAGTAAATGGATCTAGCCATTTTGCTTTTTTTTTAAAACTCATTTATCATTCTTTTTTACTGCTCTTTCTAAGTTGTTTAAAAAAACATTTATTTTTTCTTCTGCTTCGTTAATACATTCTATAAGGATATCTTTGGCTGGTTTTTCTTTTGTTTTTAAAAATATGTTATATTCTTTTTTTAATCTATTATCTTGTTTTTTAGAAACAAAATCAACATCTCTTTTTGAGCTTGCAATATCTATAATAAGATTAAATATACCCATATCTTCGTCTTTTACTAATAACTCAACTTCATTTTTTTCTTTTTTTATATAATTTATATCCATGAGTTAATCACCAATTACAAATTTTTTAGTTTGAATTTTTCCACAGTTAAAGCATCTTATTTGTGCTGTTCCGTTGTTTTTAAGTTCTTGTTTACATTGCGTACAATGTCCTTTGATAACTCCTAGGTTATCTTCTGCAGTCGTAAGCTTATATTCAAAAGGAGTAATTTCTATTATTTTTGCTTTAACAACATCTCCTTTTTTAAAAAAATCGTCAATATTTTTTACATAATCTCTAGATACGTTTCTTATAAACACGATTCCGCTATCTGCAGGTGATAAAACTTTGTTATCTTCTGCATAGTCTAAAGCAATGATTATCATTTTCTCTTTAACAGCAATTATTTTTCCATAAACAACATCTCCGACATCTACGGGTTTTTTTTGTTTTATATTACTTAGAATTGTTTGTATTTCGTTCAAATATCTCACTTTTTTCTTTTTTTTCTAATATTTTTATTTTTTTTAAAAAACAGTTCTATTAGACAATATAATATATAGTAGAGAAACCTTTTTATAATGATTTTTGCTATTGTTTGTAATCAGTTCTTTTTATATTTGTTTTTGTTGTTAATATATATAGTACTTGGAGAATATATTAAATATGATTTTTGGATTTTTGTTTAGTACATCAAAGTTATACAACAAACCACATTTGTTATTTTTTGAAGCAATATTTTTAACAGTCGTGTCTGTTCTTTTATCTTTATTTATTTTCCCAAACGATATTTTAAGTTTTGGAATTTTAATGTTTTTAACAGTGGGTGCGATTCCAATTTTCACAAAATTATTTTCATACAACTCATATCTTTCTAATTATCAAAAATCTTTTTTTAAAAGACATGCTTCATTATTAACGGCGCTAGGTTATTTTTTCTTAGGTGTTTTTGTTTCGTATGTTGTTTTTTTCTTTATTTTTTCTTTAAATTATAATCTAGAAACATATTCTGTAGATGATCAAATAAACGTTACCACAGGAACAATTGATTTTTATCTAGAGATTTCTGAAATTAACGAAAGAGATGTTGTTGTTGTCTTATATCAAAACAATCGAGCAATAAGGCAAGGAAGGTTTTATAGAGGCCAATATATTGATTTTAGAGGATATGATTTTAATAAGACTTTTTTAATAACAGAGATAAACGAAAAAGTAACTTTAAGTCAAGGAAGCGGTTTAAGAGAAAACATTTTTTTTGTACAATTAAAAGAAAGAGCAGGAATTGATAGTGTTAGAACAAGTTTAACAGGTCAAATAATTGGCACTCATAAAGGCACTAGTTTTAATGATGCTTTCTCTCTAATTTTTAAAAATAATTTTAATGTTGTTGTTAAGGCTTTGTTAATGTCTTTTTTTTATGGAGCAGGTGCTTTGTTTTTGATATCTTGGAATGCTTCGGTTCTTGCAAGCGTTGTAGCTTTAGATATCTTTGTTTCTATGGCACCTTTAGTTTCTGAAGGTTTTAAAGGTTTTTTAATAGGTGTTTTCCATTCTCTTTATTTGTTTGTTGGTTATTTGCCACATGGTCTTCCTGAGTTATTATCTTATTTTCTTGTAAGTTTTGCTGGTGCTTTATTAGCAAGAGATCTTTTTAAGGGCTTATTTGCAACAGAGTTTAAATGGCAGATAATAAAAGATTTAAGTCTTATTTTCTTTTTTGCTTTGTTGTTATTGTTTATTGGTGCACTTATTGAAGCCAGTTATTTTATTTAGTTTTGCTTCTGTAGCTCAGTGGTAGAGCACAACACTCGTAATGTTGGGGTCGCGGGTTCGATTCTCGCCAGAAGCTTGCGTCTATTAAAAGAAACTAATTTAATATAATTGCGATTAGTAACCGCAATCTTTTTAAATTAATTGTATCTTATATATAATATGGAAGAATTATTTTATGAGTTTAATCCTTGGTGGGAAGAAAAATATAATTTAATAGGAATTAAAAGAGATAAATATCTATCTTTTCTAAAAAATAATTTAAAAAATAAAGATATAATACTATTAACTGGACTTAGAAGAGTAGGAAAATCAACTTTAATTAAACAATTTATATTTTCTTTAATTAATGAATATGATATAACCCCTAGAAAAATATGTTATTTATCATTAGATGCTTTTTCTTTTAAAGAAAAGTCTATTTTTGATTTAGTAAGAGAATTTAGAAAAATAAATAATTTAAAAATAAATGATAAAATCTATTTATTTTTTGATGAAGTAACATATAAAGATTCATTTAAAGAAGAATTAAAAAATCTATATGACTTAGGTAATACAAAAGTTTTTGTAACATCCTCATCAGCAAGTAAATTAATAGATAAAAAAGCTTTACTTACAGGAAGAAGTAGAAGCTTAGAAGTAGAACCACTAGATTTTCAAGAATTTTTATTATTTAGAGACTATAATTTTAAAAAATCTGAAAAATATCTTTTAGAAAAATATTTTGAAGAATATATGGAATATGGTGGAATGCCTGAATATGTTTTAATAAAAGATCCAGAATATATTATAAATTTAACAAGAAATATTATATATAAAGATATAATTGCAAAATATAATTTAAGAGATAATAGTGCAGTAGAAGATTTATTTAGATTGTTATGTGAAAGAGTTGGAAAACCAATGTCTTATAATAAATTAGCTAAAATATTAGATATAGGAAAAGATAGTGTTAAAAGTTATATTAGTTATTTTAAAGAATCCTATTTATTTTATATAATAGAAAAGGATGCTAAGAGTTTAAATGAAAGAATAGTTGATAATAAGAAAGTATATTGTGCTGATATTGGAATAAAAAATGTAGTTACTGGTTTTAGAGATAAAGGTTCAATTTATGAAAATTTAGTTTTTTTAAAAATTAAAAAAGAAAATCCAAGATTTATTAAAAAAGATGGAATTGAGATTGATTTTAAATATAAAGATACAGTTATTGAAGCAAAATATAATATAGAAATTAAAGACAAACAAAAAGAATTATTTAATTCTTTAAAAGTTAAAAATAAAATTATTGCGAATGGTGTAGATTTTTTTATTTAAAAGGAGCGCTTTTAACTTTTGGTTCAACACAATCGGTTTCGCTCGATTGATGTGCAATAGTTTGATAAGTTAAATTCCCGCCAGAAGTAAAATATTTTTTACCTTGTTTTTATTAAGAAAAATGTATTTGAAATTTGACTAACAAGGTGTTTTGTGAAAGTATATGACTAAAACAGTAATTCTGAATGTAACTGCAAACAGAGGTTTAGGTTTTATATTTCTTAATAATTTTTTTAATATCTTTTTCTTTTTCAAGCATTTGCTTTTTAGTTGTTGCTTCTAGATTAAGTCTTAGTAAGTTTTCTGTGTTGCTTGGTCTTAAGTTAAACCACCAGTCTTTAAACTCTATTTTGATGCCATCTTTTTTATTTATTTTCCCAAAAGAGTATTTTTTTTCTATATTATCAAGAATCTTTTTAGGTTTTTTTACTTTAAAGTTTATTTCTTTTGTTTTATAATATTTTCTAAAAGGGTCTATTAGTTTTGATAGTTTATGATCATCAAGTTCGTTCATTATTAAAAGACAAGCATATATAGGATTTTCACAATTATAAAACTCAGAAAAAAAATAATGCCCACTTACTTCTCCAGCAAAAACAATATCTGTTTTGTACATTTTGTTTTTTATAAAAGCATGTCCTATTTTATATTCTATTGGTTTTCCTTTATTTTTTAGAATTGTTTCTTTAACAATTTTACTACTTCTTAGATCATATAGTATTTTTGAGTTTGGTTTTTTATTAAGAACAATTTTTGTAAGAAAGGCAGTCATAATATCCATTGGAATTATTCTGCCTTTTTCATCAACAAACCCAACTCTATCACAATCTCCATCAAAAGCAACACCAAAATCTGCTTTTTTTTCTCTAACTTTCTTTTGAAGATCTTTAAGGGTTTGTGTTTTTAGTGGGTTTGCTAGATGATTTGGATAGGTCTGGTCTATTTTTTTATAAAGATATGTTGTATCAACATTAAGTTTAGAAAAAACTTTTGAAACAGTCATATATCCCATCCCGTTTCCAGTATCAACCACAACTTTTTTTTTAATATTAAATTTTGCATATCTTGTAAGATCTAAGATATATTTGTCAAATATTGATTTTTTATAGATTTTTCCTTTATTTTTCTGAATATGTTTTTTATTAAGATTTTTTTTAATATTTTTGATTTCTGAATATTTAAGAGGCTTTGCTTCTTTTTTAGTTATTTTAAATCCATTATATCTAGAGTCATTATGCGAGGCAGTAATCATTATACCTGCATCTGCTTTTAGATTATATACTGAATAATTAAACAAAGGGCTTGTAGAATAACCAACATCTATAACATCACAACCCATCTCACAAATGCCTTTTGTTAAAGCCTTAAACAAAGAATCAGAGGAAGTTCTTTTATCTCTACCAACAACTATTTTTTTAGATTTTGTTAAAAAAACAACGGCTTTTGCTATTTTGTAGGTTATTTCTTCGTTAATTTCTTTAGGATATATTCCTCTTATATCGTATTTGTGAAAAATATCGTTAGGTTCGTTCATATTTATCTTCTATTCTTATTTCATCTTTTTCATTAAAATTTCCAAAAGATATTTCAATAACTCTTATTTTTTTTTCTTTTGCTATGATTCTATGTTTTTGTTCTTTTTTAATTGTAAGATATGTTTCTTTTTTTACTTTTTTTTTAATATCTTCTATTTGAACAACAGCATCATCTAAAAAATACCAGTTTTCCTCTCTTTTTTTGTGTTTTTGCAAGCTTAAGCTTTCGTGTGGGTTTATTTCTAATAGTTTTACAGTACATTTTTTATTTAAGGCAAAAGTTTTAAACAAACCCCATGGTCTTTTAGTAGTTTCCATTATCTAACACCTACATTTTTTTAATTTTTCAAGAAGGTCTTTAGTTTTTATTTTTGCAACTCCTGTAACTTTGTCTGCTCCTCCATAGTAGATAAACAGTTCATCTTTTATTTCTACAGCTCCACAAGGAAAAACAACGTTATTTACAATACCTTCTTTTTCATAATCTTTTTCTGGCCAAAAGATAGGTGAATCTGTTCTTCCAATAACTTTTGAAGGGTCTTTAATATCTAATAAAAGTGCTCCGACTTTATATGTGTTATCATCACTTATGCCATGATATATGATTAGCCAACCTTCTTTTGTCTTTATTGGTGGCGTAGAAAGTCCAATTTTTTTAGAATCCCACCATCCTTTTCTAGGAGATACCCAGAATGTTTCTTCTAGATAGTTTTTGTTATTAAATTTTAGTGTTTTTCTAAGAGAAAGGTCCATACTATTTCCACGTCTATGAATAATATAGTATTTTCCATTAATTTTTTCTGGAAAGAAACTTGCATCTTTATCATCTGTTCCTGGAGGTGAGATCAATATTGGTTTTTCCCAATTCCATTTTTTTTTAAGAAAATCATCAACAAAGATTGAGGTTAGTGCAATTCTTGGAGGGTTTATTGAGTCATAGGCTGTATAAAACATATATAGTTTGTTACCCATCTTAATAATCCTTGGATCTTCACAACCAGAATTTGCGTTTGGTTGTTTTTTGTTTTCAAATTCTTCTCTTGGAACATATATTGGTTTTTTGGATCTATAGTCTATGTTTACACCATCTTTACTTGTACAATATCCAATAACAGACGTGTTGTCGTCACTCATAGCTCTATAAAGAATATGTACTTTTTTATTTAGATAGATTGCACCAGGATTAAATGTTGCTTTTTTTTCCCAGTCTTTTTCAGATGGTTCAATTATGGGTTTTTCTTTTATTCTTTTAAATTGTAAATTTTCTAATTTTTTAGGTTGTAGTATTTCATCTAACAAAGACTCTTCATCAATAAACGCTAAAGAAACAGTTGTGTCTGCAGAACCATAATACAGATAGATTTCTTTTCCTTTTTTAAGTGCTCCAGAAGGAAAAATCACATTTTTTACTTCACCAGAAGTTTCATAAAACTCTTCAGGCACAAGAATAGGTCCTTTAGTTCTTCCAATAATCTTTGTAGGATCTTTAAGATCTAAAAGAGCTGCTTCAACACTAAATAAAGGATTTTTAAAATAATCTTTTATATATGAGTATAATAATACCCATCCTTTTCTTGTTTTTATTGGTGCAGCACCAACTTCAACATGATCTTCGTCTTTTTTTTTAAGATCTAAAATATATTTGTCTATTTTTTCATACCATTTTTCCCAAAATTCTTCAGACCACATATCCTTTTCTTTATTAAATTTAGCAAGACATATTTTTGTTGGTGGATAGTCTGTGTGATAACTAAATGTTGCCCACATCTTATCTTTTATTTTTTCAGGAAATAAACTCATTGCTTTTGCGTTAAAAGGAGTTATTTGATGTTTTTCTTTAATTTCTTTAAGGTCTTTGCTTATTGCTAAACCAATTTTTATTGCGCTTGCTCTAAAAGGAAACTCAGATAGAGCTGTGTAAAAAATGTAGTACTTATTATTAAGCTTAGTGATTCTCGGATCTTCACAACCATATTTGTCCCATTCTTTATTAGGCACAATAAATCTTTTATTTTGTTGAAAGTTTATCCCATCTTTACTTTTACATATGCCTATGTTTGAAAGATCCATTTCTTTTTGTGCATAGGTTCTATAGTAAGGTATAGATTGCGCTCTATAGAGTAGATAAATATCATTATCTTTAACAACAGGAGATGCGTTAAAGATAAGTTTTGATTGCCAAGCACAATGTCTATCTGGTCTTAGGATTGGATTTTTTTTGTATCTTTTTATTATCATATTTTCTCTTTTTTAATTTTTTAGTTTTAAGTTTTATTTTTTCTCCTTTTTTAAGTTCTTCTAAAAATTTATTTATGTTTTTATAACCAACACAAACAAAGTTATCTGCACCACCATAATAAACCATTAGTTTTTGGTTTTTTATTATTGCTCCCGTTGCATAAACAACTCCAGGTTTTGCACCGTTCATCTCATAATATTCGTTTGGTTCTATGACTGGTTGTTTAGCTCTGTATAATATTTTTGTAGGTTCTTTAAGATCTAAAAGAAATGCTCCAACTTTATATTTTTGTGGTTCTCTTCTGTCTATTGCATGATATAATAATAACCATCCATCTTTTGTTTTTAACGGTGGATTTCCTGCTCCTCTTATTAATGAGTCCCACCTTTTTTTATCTACTTTTCTATTTGAAAAATTAACAAAGGTGCTATTAATATATTCTCCTTCTTTAAAATATAAAGAATCAATATATTCTATTTGTATTTTTGGAAATATGTTGTGTATGATTGCATATTTTCCATTTATTTTTTCAGGAAATAATACCCAGTTTTTATTTATTTTTCCTGGTGGAGAAATTAGGGCTGGTTTTTTCCATTTCCATCTTTTTTTAAGAAAATCTTCTTTTTTTATAGATGACAATCCTACTCTTAGTCCTCCATCAAAAGCAGTGTATGTTAGATATATTCTGTCATCATCTTTTACTTTTGTTAAACGCGGGTCTTCGCATCCACCAAAGCTTCCACCAGAGGCATAAGAATAATATACAAAAGGTCCTGATTTTGCATTATGTTCAAAAACAGGATCTGGAAATCTTTGTTTTATTTTAAAACCATCTTTTGAGTTTGCGTATCCTAGTCTTGATAACCCGTCATTTCCAATTGCTCTATAAACAAAATGTACTTTATTATCTAAACAAACAACACCAGGATTAAAGGTTTGCCAAGCCTCCCACCCATTTTCTGGATTTGGAGCAATGATTGGATTTTTTTCTATTTTTTCTAAAGTTAGGTTTGTGTTTTTTTCAGGTGTTGTGTCTTTTTCTTTTTTTTTATATGTTCTTTTTATATTTTTGTTAGGTTTCATTTTTGATTTTTTTTTAATATTTGTTGTTTTCATATTATTACCATCCAAAATATTTATTCTAGGTTTGCATGTTTTTTATTAATTTTGTTTTCATTTAGTTTTTTTTCAGACATTAATATAACAATTAATGCATCTAAATATAGCAAGCAAGCTTGTTCAAACAAACTACCTAGTGGTTGTATTGATTTTTGGTTATTTTTGGTTTTATCTTTTGCATTTATTTCTATAATATTAACCTCTTTTCTTTTTATTTTTTGTTGGTTTGTTATTAGTGTTGTTTTTGCTTTTTTCTGTTTTGCTTTTTTTATAATCATGTTTGTTATATCTGTTTTTCCTGAACCAGAGATTGCGATTAAAAGGTCTTTTTTAGTGATTGCAGGGGTTGTACAATCTCCAATAAAATAAGTAGAAACTCCGCTTTGCATTAATCTCATCGCAAAGCACTCAGCAACAAATCCACTTCTTCCAACACCTGTAACAAAGACGTTTTTGGAAGTTAATATATTTTCTAAAAGCTCTTTTGTTTTTTTTCTATCTACAATCTTTAAGGCTTTTTTATTTTCTTTTAGTATGTTTTCTAAAATTTCATTTATTTTCATATTTATTCATAATTTCTTTTATTTTTTTAACAACTTGTTTAGGATTTTTTGCTTTTGTTACTGCTCCTCCAACAATTATTATGCCTGGTTTTATTTTACAAATATCTTCTATAGTGTCTATATTTATTCCACCTGCCACTGCTAGTTTTTTAGAAGGCACAACAGAAGATATTTTTTTAAGTTCTTTATAAGGTGTGATTCCTTTATTTTGCATATCAATTCCAGAATGTATTCCAATAAAGTCTGGTTTATATTTTATAATTTCTTTTGTTTTTTTAAGAACATTTTCACATGCAATCAAATCAACTAATATCTTTTTTTTATAATCTTTTGAAGCTTTTATACTTCCTTTTACAGTATCAATAAAAGAGCTTGCACAAACTGTAGAAAAATCAGCACCATGTTGGTAAGCAAGTTCTGCTTCAAAATAACCTGTATCCATTGTTTTTAGATCTGCAAGAATTTCTTTTTTATGTTTTTTAAAATCTTTAATACTTTTTAGTCCATGAATCTTTATAAACGGTGTACCTAGTTCAATAATATCAATATATTTTTTTGTTTTTTCACATAAAGATAGTGCTTTTTTTTTATCTTCTATATCAAGTGCAAGTTGTAGTTTCATGTTTCATCTAATTTTTCAAGTCTTCTTTTATATTTTTGTTTTTGAATAAATTTTGAATTTTTCCAAGTGTTTATTATTTCTATTGCTTTTTTTTTAGAAAGTGTAGATGGTAAAGCAATAACGTTTGCGTTTAGGTGTTCTTTAGAATGTTTTGCTGAATTTACATTCCAAGATAGAGAGCAAATAACCCCTTTATATCTGTTTGCTTGAATAGTCATTCCTTGTCCTGTTCCACAAATCAAGATGCCTTTGTCTTTTTTAAGATTTTTCACTAATTTTTTAGCATAGTCATTAAAATCATCTTCAGGGTCGTAGTTTTTAGGTCCGACATCAACAAGCTTAAGATTATTTTTTTTAAAATGTTGTTTTATAGCTTCTTTTAGCTTATAGCCTCCATGATCACTTCCTATTAAATATTTCATTTTATATACCTTTTTATTTTTTTTACAATTTCATCACTAACATCAATAATATCGGCATCATTAACCAAAGTATTAGTAGAAACAATAATCCCATGTTTTTTAAGTTTTTCTAAAGCATTTTCTGCAAATATTCCATGTATCCCGATCAGATATATCTTTTTAGGTTTATATTTTTTTAATTCTTTTATATTTTCTAGCATTGTGTTTCCTGTACTTATTATATCATCAATAATAATTAGTTCTTTATCTTTTGCATTTACTTTTGATGGAAGTTTTATTTTTACTTTTCTTGAACTTTCTCTTTTTTTAAGAGCAATAACTGGTTTTTTATTAAAAGCAGAGGCAACGTTAATTACCCATTGTAAACTTTCTTTATCTGGTCCAACAAAAAGAGGGTTTTTTATATTTTGTGATTTTAGATAATCTATTATTGGTTTGTCTAGAGAGATGTTAGTTCCATTTTCTAGAGCGTTTTTTATGTTTTTTATTCTATGAAGGTGTGGGTCTATACAGAATATTTTATCACAAACACTAAACAACTGATTCATAATGTTTATGCCAACAGATTCTCCTTGTTTAAATCGTTTATCACTTCTAAAATATGGAAAATAAGGAGCGATCAAGTATATTTTTTTTGCATTTAGGTTTTTGGCTGTATAGATCGCAAACAGTGTTTCTATAATTTTATCATTTAAAGTTAAATTGTTTGTATTTTGAAAAGACTGAACTAAAAATATTTTCTTATTAGTTATTCTTTTATTAAAACGGATATCAATTTCTCCGTCAGGAAATTTGTTAAGAATTAGTTTTGTGTATGGTTGTTTTGCTTTTTTAGCAATTAATTTAGAAATTTTTTCGTTACCTGATAAAGCAACAATAATATTTATCACCTTTATGTATTTTGTCTAATATAATAGTATATATATTAATAAGGTAAACAATATATAAATATATTGTAAGTCTGTTTATTTTTAAAAAATATCTGACAAAATTATTTTATTGTATTTTTACAATCTTTTGTTTTTTAGAGAAGAATCCTCGTTTTTGCTTGTTTCATATTTTACGTGATTTTTGTATTTTTTGAAACGATAGGTTTATATATGACAACATACGAAAGATATTTATGGATAGGCACATTTTGTTTATTTGTAATAAATTAGACACTATCAACGGACAATTTATTCATAAGTCTATGTTGTACAACATCGTAAAAGAGTTTTTGCCAAGTAATAAGTCTTTAAAAAACACAATCAGAAATTTAAAAAATAATAACAAAATAAAATATTTGTTTCAAGATTATTTTTATATTCTATCTTCTGATGAACAAATAAAAAAATACTATAGATATTCTCCAAAAGAAATGGTGTTTGTTATATTAAATAAATTAAAAATAAAATGGTATTTAGGACTATATTCTGCATTACAGATACACAACTTAAGATCTCAAGAAGATCTATTTCATCAAGTGCCTAAAACAACACTAATAATTAATTCTAAATTTTCAAGAAAAATAAATATTCTAAACGAACCAATAATATTTAAAAAACAAAAACAAATAAGTTGTGGAATAAATAAATCAACTACAAACAACAGAATTACTTTTTATTATTCAGATTTAGAAAGAACACATATCGATTATATTTTTTATTTTAAAAAATCAAACCTAAATCCAAAAAAATTAGATCTCACTAAATTAAAAAAACATCTTAAATCTTTTCCTGTAAAAATATACAATATGGTTATAAATGAATAAAAAACAAATAATTCAGTACGTTAATTTTGTAAAAAAGAAAAAAACAAATCTTTCAAATGAAATTATTGAAAAAGATTATTATTTGTCTTTATTTTTAACAAAAGCACAAATGTTACAAAAAGAAAATAAACTACAAGAATATAGTAATTTAATATTTAAAGGAGGCACTCTTTTAACTAAAAAATATTTAGACTATCATAGATTTAGTGAAGATTTAGATTTTACACATATAAAAGCTAACGAAATAAATTGTTTAAAAACAAATAAATCAATAGATAAAAATATTAAAAAAACACAATATTCCTTAATAGAAGATATAAAAAAAATAAGCGATGCTTGTAATTTTGTGTTTGAAAAAGACACTTCTAAAGATAATCAGTTTATAAAGGTTAGAAATCAAAGAATTGTTTGTGTGTTTTATATTTATTATAAATCTATATATGATATCAAAACTAAAGAACTATCAAAATTAAAAATTGAAGTTAATTTTGTAGAAAATATAAAATATAAACCAATAAAAGTAGAAATAAATAATTTAGTAGATATTTTACAACTAAATAATGATGATTGGTTAGAGCTTAAATCATTAGACTTTGACTTAGAAAAAATAAAAATAAATGTTTATGATTTAAAAGAAATCATTTTAGAAAAATATAGAGCCATTCTTACAAGAAGAACAATGCAAAAAAGAGATTTTTTTGATTTGTTTTTTATAAATAAGAAAACAAATGTTTTTAAGATTGATGACTCTTTGATATTAGATAAAATAAAGTTTTCTTTTAGATTTTTTAAAAAAACAAGAGATTTTTATAAATACAATATGTCAACTATAAAAAATAACAATTTAGATATTAAAGAAGATGTGTTTTATTTGTCTTTGATAGATTATGATCAAAAGAAATATGATGTTTTTAAAAAGAAATTGTTTGAAAAGATTCTTAAATTTAAAATGTGATGTGATTTTTATGAATGCAAAATATGTTTTTGAGGTGCTTATTAGTGAAATATGATTATTTAATAAAATTTCCATTTTCAAAAAAAGCTAAAGAACATTTAGATACACAAAATATAAGTATTTTAGATATTGATGAATCTATTTTAAAGAAAGCAACTACTTTTTTATTAAAAACAATTTCACAAGAAAAAGAGGATAAAGAAAAAGACTGGAAATCATATATGCATGTTGATGATAAAACAATTGCAAATGTTTTTGTTAAAATATATCCTGCATCAAAAATATTGTTGTCTTTAGTTGATTCAACGCCACTTAATCAAGCTTTTGCACACTATTATATGGAACAACTTTTGTTTTTCTTAAGAAATTCTAAAAAAGACTATGATTTTGAAGATATTATTACAGATCTCTTAGATGGAAAAAGATATGAGATAAAAGAAGAAAAATATGTCTTGCCTTTGATTGATGTTCTTTCTTTTGATATTGGTTCTGAATTTAAGTTACAGTATCAAAATCTCAAAGACGGAAACATCTTTTTTGAACAAGCTGATTTTTTTGTGTTTCTTGGTTTAATTTTAAAGAAAAAGATTCTTAAAACTATTTCTACACCCACTCAACTAAAAGATACAAAGCTACCACAAGAGTTTTATGATTACTCAAAATATGTTCAAGAAAAATTGCTAGTTACTGCAACCTATACAAAAACAAAATATCAAACAAACAACAAAGAAGAATTCCCTCCTTGTTTTAAAAAACTTTTTGAAGAAATTACTTTTGGACATAAGTTGTCTCACGTAGGTAACTTTCATCTTGCTGTTTTTTTGTATAATGTGGGGTTTACAAAAGAACAAATGATAGACGTGTTTAAGAATGCAAACAATTTTGATCAAAAGATTGCATCCTATCAAATCTCTAAAATTGCAGAAAAAGGATACTCTGTTGCAAACTGTCAAACCTTAGCATCAAATGGCTTGTGTGTAAAAGATTGTAAAGTCACACACCCTTTGCAACTTTTAAAAAAACCTAAAAAAGAAAAACATGAACGAAAATAAAAAAGTTTTGTTGATTGTCTTAGATGGCATGGGAATAAATAAAAACTATAAAGGAAATGCAGTGTATAAAGCAAATATGCCTTTTTATGACTCTCTTAAAAAAAATAACCTATATCTTACTTTAGGAGCTTCAGAAGAATCTGTGGGCTTGCCAAAAAAACAACTAGGTTCTTCAGAGGTTGGTCATTCAATAATGGGTGCTGGAAAAGTATTGTTGTCAGAAATAAATAAGATAAATAACGCTATTTTTGATGGTTCTTTTTATGAACATTCTTTGTTAAACAAAAAATTATCTAAGATAAAAAACCAAGCCTTACATCTGGTTGGACTTTTAAGCGATGGTGGAGTTCATTCACATATTGACCATCTTTTTGCTTTGTTAGATGTTATTAAAAGATATTCAAATATTAAAAAAGTTTTTGTGCACGTTATAACAGATGGTAGAGACGTTTCGCCTACAAGTTCTGAAAAATATATTAAGAAGTTAGAAAAAAAACTAAATGAACAAAATCTAGGACGCGTCGCATCCGTTTCAGGAAGATACTATGGAATGGATCGAGACAACAACTGGGATAGACAAAAGAAAGTATATGACATGCTTGTTTCTGGTAAAGCAAACGTTGATGACGACGTTTATGGATTTATAAAAAAATCATATGCAAAAGGGATAACTGATGAATTTTTAGAACCTACTTTGTTTTTAAAAGAAGGGACTATAAAAGAAAAAGATACGATTCTTTTTTTCAATTTCAGAAGTGATAGAGCTAGAGAGTTTACAAGAATGTTTGTTGATAGGTCTTTTAATAATTTTTATAGAAAAAAAATAAAAGTTGATTTTATTACTTTAACAGAATATGATCGTAAGATAAAAGATGCAGTTGTACTTTATCCTCCTCAAAAACAACAACCAGGGCTAGGACAAATCATTTCTAAAAACAAACAAAAACAACTAAGAATTGCAGAAACAGAAAAATTTGCACATGTGACTTATTTTTTTAATATAGGTCAAGAATATCCAAACAAAAACGAAGATAGAATACTCGTTCCTTCACCAAGCACAACAACATATGATAAAAAACCAGAAATGTCTGCAAAGATAATAACTAAACAATTGATAGATTCTTTAGATAAAGACTATTTATTTACTTTAGTAAACTTTGCAAATCCTGACATGGTTGGGCATACAGGAAACATAGACGCAACAGTTAAAGCTTTAGAAACCTTAGATGCTTGTTTAAAAGTTATTTTTTCAAAAATTGATTTAGAAAAAACAGATGTGATAATTACTTCTGATCACGGAAATTGTGATGAGATGTTGTCAAAAGACCAAAAGATAATCACTTCTCATAGCTTAAATAAAGTTCCTTTTATTTTAATTTCAAAAAAAGATTATAAAAAAGCAAACGTAAAAGAAGCAAGTCTTGCAAATATTGCCCCCACTCTCTTAAAGCTTCTTTCTTTTGAAATTCCAGAATATATGGCTGAACCATTGATTAAAGAAAAATAGATTTGTTTATGAAAATAATAAATATAAATAAAAAAGAAAAGAAAGTAAAGTTTGTACCACAAAAATTAGAAGACCTTTGGACAATTAAAAAAATCACAAATAAAGGAGATGTTATTTCAGGGACTTCATTTAGACGACAAAAAGATGAAGAAACAACTTCTTCTATAAGAAAACCAGTGTTTGTTTCTGTTGATATTGAAAAATTTGATTATAGTGTACAACATGATACCTTAAGATATACTGGAAAAATAATCTTTTCAAAACCATCAGAGTTTGCGCCTTTAGGTGACTATCATACTGTTGAGGTTGAGTTGAACAAAATCTACGAGCTTAAGAAAAAACAACTTTTTTTACATGAGCTTGAGCTTTTAAAAAGAAGAACAGATGATACTTCTATTTTATTGATTTCATTAGATCTAGAAAAAGCCTGTTTATTTAAAATAAAAAATACAGGTTTTTCAGAAATTACAACTATTAGATCAAATCTTTCTGGAAAAAGATATAAAACAAATACTAAAAAAGAAGATTATTTTAAAGAAATATATGAAACTATTAGTCATCTTGATAATAAACAAATAATCTTTGCAGGACCAGGACACACAAAAGCACAACTTTCATCTTATATTAAAGAAAAAAATAAGAAATTAAACATTCTTGAAATAAATCTTCAAAATATCTCTAGAACATCCATCTATGAATTGTTTACAAAAAAAGAAGTTTCTAGGTTTTTTGAAGAATCAATAATCTATAAAGAAAATAAAATATTAGAAGCTTTTAAGAAAAATCTAGGCCAAAATAACAATTTAGTCGCCTATGGTCTAAAAGAAGTTTCAAATGCAGTCTCATTAGGAGCTTGTAAAGAAATCTTAGTTTCAGAAAAATTGTGGCGAGAAAAACTAGAACAAGTGCAAGAGATAATTCTTTCTGCAGAAAAACAAAAAACAACAATCCATGTTGTTGATCAAAATCACGAACAAGTAGTAAAAACAATCAACTCTTTTGGAGGCGTTGTTGCAAACCTAAGGTTTGCAATCTCTAACTAACGTTTACTGTTTTGTCTGTTGGTTTTTTAGTAGCAATAACTTCTTTTTCTTTTGTAATTTTTAAAGCTTCTTTTTCTTTTTCTTCTTTTTTAAGTGTTCTTGTAATATATCCTGCCATTAAGTTTATTGTAAGTTTAGATAATGGAAGCTTCATTTTTTTAAGAAAATCTTTATTTTTTCTAAAATCTGTTGAAAGATCTTTTCTAAATTCTTGAATTATTATTTTTGCTTTTGATTTTATTTTATTTGACATTGCTTTTCCCATAAATATCACTCTTTTATTTTAAAGATACAATTTCTTTTACTCCATTTTTGGTTCTTAAAACTGCAAGAGGAATAACGCCTTTATCAAACTCTTCTTTAGCTAAAGAATAGGCTGTGCTATCATACTCAGTTTTAACTAAAGGTGGTGCACCCCATGCTAGTTGTTCTGCTCTTGCAGATATTATTCTTGTTATTTCATATTTTGTAAAATACATGTTTAATCTTTTTCATTTTTTAAAAATAGATTTATTTATCTTATATATACATATAAGAAGATAAACCTTTAAATATTGTTTCTTTTTTGGTATGTTGTGGTTTTAATAAGATTTATTAGTATATTATATATAAAAGCAAAGAAAATTATGAAAAAATATGATATATCTAATAATTCCACAAAAATATAGTAGTAGATTTGTTGAATATTTTAAGAAAAATCAAGTAGATGCTAAAGAAGTAGAAGAGTGTTTCTTAGAGCTAGATACTAACGATTATGCTCTTGTAAATAACCTAATCTCAAAAGATTTTGTTAGTAGATATATTTCTAGAATGTTCTTTGTTGATAAAAAGATAACAAACATAGATGAATTGCAAAAAATAAATAAAAAAATAAGAATACAAGTTTATCCAAAAATACAAGAAAATAAAGTTTTAGAAAAACTAGAAGAAAGAGGTTTTGATTTGTCTCCTACAGAGTTTGAAGAAGTGTTGTCTGTTGTTTATGTTAATGATCAGTGTTATTACGGATTATTAAATAAAAAGCACTATTTTAGAAAGATACATGAAAAGAAAATTGCAAGAGCATATTATAAAATAAAACAACTTGTTTTTGAAAAACAAATTAAGCTAGATAATAAAGTTGTGTTAGATGTTGGTGCTGCTCCAGGAGGCTGGAGTGAATATTTAAAAGATCATGTAGAAAAAATTGTTGCAGTTGATCCTGCTCAACTAAAGATTGAAGGAGACAACATTGTTTATTTTAAAAATAAAATAGAGGACGTTATTTCCGAGGTTAACAACTATAATTATGAAATTATTATTTGTGATGTTAATGATGTGTTTTA
The DNA here is from genome assembly GCA_003559395.1 of Candidatus Iainarchaeum sp. Classification (GTDB taxonomy): domain Archaea; phylum Iainarchaeota; class Iainarchaeia; order Iainarchaeales; family CSSED10-239; genus CSSED10-239. The sequence continues at coordinate 18,948 of PWLL01000111.1, forward strand.
TAGTGTTTTTAATAATATTCTAAAACTGAACTATAAAAATAAACAACTTATAATGACTTTAAAATTTTCAAAAAAATCTTTAAAAAAAATCAATCAAGATGTAGAAGAAATAAAAGAATTTCTTAAAATGTATGCAAAAGATGTTGAAATTTTGTTTTTGTTTGCAAATACTAAGTTTGAAAGAACGTTGTTTTGTGTTTTAAATTAAAAATAAAAAAATCCAAACAAACAATAAAAAAAATCTAATAAATAAAGATCTATCAATTATTCTGAAAATAAAAACAAGTAAAATAATAAATAAAGTAAAAGGAATAAAAATAATTTTAAATAATAATAATAAAAAGTTCTGTTTTTTAAAATAAGTTCTTTTTATTACAGAAAAAACATTTTTTGCATCTTGTGCACTTGGTAGACAAAAATAAATAAAAGATAAAGCTAACCAGGTTGCAACAATCTTAATATATATATTGTTTTCTATTAAAACTACTCTTGCACACACTAAAGATAAAAAAATATTTAAAAAAAAAGGAAATAAAGAAATAATTATTATTTTATAAGACTTAGAGTCATCATGAACAACATATCCTCCGTCTTTTCCAATAAGTTTTATTTTTTTAATAGGCACATTTAAGAATAAACAAGCTAGAGCATGTGCAATCTCATGAAATATAACTCCTGGAAAAAAAATAATGTTTAAGATTTTGTCTAGTCTCATATCTATTTTATTGTTCTAATCAGTATATAAATATATGTAGTCGTTTTTAGTTTCTATAGTCAATTGTTTTTTTGAACAGATTTCATAATCATCTATATTAAAGGTTTTTCTTGTATATATGTTATGTTTAGTTGTTTTGTTTTCTAAAGATATTTGTTGGTTAGATATTTTTTTTAGATACCAACAATCTTTTGGATTTATTTCTATTTTTCTTAAAGAAATGGTTTGTAGTTCTTGAAAAGAAACAGTGTCTTGTATAGTTGTTTTTAGTTTGTTTAGGTTTCTTGTGTCTATAGCTGATAGGTTTTTTGAATATAGTCCATCTATAGTTAATAAAAATATAGAAAAAACAACTAACAATGCTCCAAATATTAAAATATATTCTAAACTAATAAAGCCTTTTTTCAATAATATCTATCCTATATCTTCTATTTGTTTAAAAACATCATCTGCTGTGCTATCTACAGCTGTGTTTGCTTTTTGTGCTGTTTTTTGTAACTGAGTAACAACTAGTAAAACAACAGCAATAATTGCTGCTAAAAGAATGATCATTTCTGCAGAGATTTGTGCTTTATTGTCTTTTATTATTTTTTTTATCAGTTTCATATGTTTTTTAGGAAGAAAGTTGTTTTTTAAGAGCATAGTTGTTTATTTTTGTGATTTTATTTATTTTTTTATAATTTAAATGTTGTTTTTCTTTAATAAGAAACTATCTAGAATTTGAAAAAATAGGATCTTTAGAGATTTTTAAAGTTAGATGTGATGTTTTAGAAGAAAATTCCAGTTTTGAGATCTTTAAAGAAAACTATATTTCTTTATTATATAATTTTTCAAAAACAGGTGATTATAATATCCTGTTTTAATGGAGTTTGTTGATAAAGATGAAAATAATATTAGTATTTGAAATTTATATTATGACTGGATATGGGTGGTTACTAACACTATTTTTATCTTTTTTCTTTCTCTTTTTTAAAATGTTTGGAACAAATATATATTTATGCTAACATCTATATATCTAGAAAACTGGAAAACACACAAAAACACTAAGCTTAACTTTAAATACGGCACAAACACCTTTATTGGCAAGGTTGGCTCTGGAAAATCAAGCGTTATTGAGGGCGTGTGCTATTGTCTTTACGGAGATTTCCCTAACAGAGCAAACAGAAAAATAAATCTCTTAGAAGCCATAATGTTTAAACCAGTAAAAAAAGAAACAGCAAAACTTATTTTAGAACTAGAAA
>PWLL01000070.1 GCA_003559395.1 Candidatus Iainarchaeum sp.
ATTTTCACTAAAAACTATTTAACAGATCTTTTTGTTAAAAACTTAAGATCATTATATGCTTTTTTCTTTGTTATCCTATCTGTTGCTCTCTCAAACAAATCATCTGTGTATCTTCCTGGTGGACCAACAGAAACAATATTTTTGTTTTTTATTCTTTCTAGTATTTCTTTATTTTTTTCAAAAGAATGTTCTTCTTCAAAAAAAGAACTTGGCAAATCCATTATCAAGATTCCACTTCCAAGACGCTGAACATAGTCTGTTCCTGACCCAGCAGTTATAAACTTTGCATTTCTTCCAAGCTTGATAGCTGCTGCAAACTTATATACAACATCATATGATTTTTGATCTAGTTTTTGAGTAAGCTTATAACTAAACTTACTTAAACCTAAACCATCAAAAAACTCATGAACTTCAAAAAAATCTAAAAGTTGTCTTAGTTTTCTTATAAAAAAAGAATCATACATATAGTATGATAAATAGCCAATCATACCATTATATGCCTCTACTCCAACTCTATTTTTCTTAATAAATTTTTCTAATTTATCTAAACCCATAAGATAGGTAGCAGAATTACTAATCAACCCAAAAGGATGCGCGATAGACATAAGAAACCCTTTTTTATTACAAAGATCACAAACTCTTTTTATAGATACTTCTTTTTCATATAATAAACCATAACTATAAACATCTTCAGAACTAGCATAAATAAGAACATCTCCGCAATCTGTTGTGACTGTTAAGCCAGGAATCAGTATCTTGTCTTTGGGTTTATATTTCAATAATTCAAAATATGCTTTCTTTGGATTATGTTTTGCATATTCTGTTATTGCTGAACCTAATAAACCTCTTCTACTTAAGATTGACCAATACTTTTTTGGTGATTGTTTTCTTCTTAACAACCTTGTATTTAAATCAAAATTACAATTCATGTTTATTCTTTCTAACAATAACTTTTTAATTGTGTTTACTCTATATATTATATATAGTAAGATTATTTTATATTTATATGTTTTAGATATAACATCTAAAAATAATGATAATAATTAATTAGATTTTAAACAAAAAATCTATTTTTACAAAAAAAAACAAAGGTGAGAACAGTTATGAAATTACAATGCTTAGGTGCAGGACAAGAAGTAGGAAGAAGCGCTTTTTTATTAAAAGGTCATAAAAACTTTCTTTTTGACTATGGTTTAAAACTAAACCCTAGAACAAAATATACAGAAGACATTTCAACAAAAAGTCAAGCAGAACCTCCGTTACGTGTAAAAGATTTTATAGACGGAACAATTCTTAGTCATGCACATCTAGATCATTCAGGTGCAATACCATTATTATATAAAGATGGTAGATCTCCTTTATTTTCTACAGACGCAACCTTAGATCTTTCTAATCTTTTATGGAACGATACTCTAAAGATTGCAGGTTATGAAAAAGAAGAGCCATTATTTAATGAAAACAACATATTTGATGCTAATGAATCTTTTTTTAACATAAAACTAAGAACTCCAATAGAAATTGAAAAAGATGTAAATTTGACATTCTTTGATGCAGGACATATTCCTGGAGGAGTTATGAGTTATCTTGAGATGGATTCTAAATCTATAATGTATACAGGAGACTTTAGATATTCAGAAAGTTTTCTATTTAAGGGTTGTGACAAAAAACTACCAAAGGTAGATTACTTAATAACAGAAACAACCTACGCTCTAAACACCCATCTTTCTAGAAAAAACATAGAAAAAGAATTTATTGAAGAAGTAAAAGAATGTATAGACAATGGTGGAATAGTTATTTTGCCTGCGTTTGCTATTGAAAGAAGTCAAGAACTTATGTATATTCTTTACGCACACAAAGTAAACTATGTGCCTATATATCTAGACGGAATGGGAAAGATGGCCACCAATATCTTTAAAGAACATTCTAAATGGATTACTGATATTAAAAAGTTTAAAAGAGCAACAGAATCTGTAGAGTATATTAAAAAACATACACAAAGAAAAAAAATAACTCAAAAACCATGTATAATAATAACTACTGCAGGTATGCTTGAAGGAGGGCCAGTCCTAGGTTATATTGAAGCTCTTGGAGATGATCCAAAAAACAAAATAATCCTTACTGGCTTTCAAGTAGACGGAACCAACGGAAGAAGACTTTTAGATACAAACAAACTTTTAATAGATGGTCAAGAATATAAACCAAAAGCAAAAATCTGTAAGTTTAGTTTTTCTGCACACGCAGACAAAAAAGAACTTGACAAGTTTATTGACAAAGTAAACCCAAAAAAGGTTTTTTGTGTACATGGTGACAAAGAAGCAGTGATTTCTTATAAAAGAGATCTTATAGAAAGAGGAATAGACGCAGAAGTCCCAACTAACGGAAGTACTTTCGATTTAGATTAAATATGCAAAGATTTTGTCCAAAATGTGGAAAAGATATTGAAGAAAACATTGATGGTTTTTGTATTGATTGTTATCTTGAAGATCATGAAATACTAACCATCCCAGTCTTTGATATTTATTATTGTAGTGTTTGTGAAAGCTACACATACGCTAACAAAATCTACAAAAATAAACAATTGTTAGAAAAAGAACTTTTAAAACACATAAAACTAAAACATTTAGAAGATGCAAAACCAAGTCTTCAAATTGTTATTGATGATCAAAAAAAAGAGTATTTTTCTGAAGTAACCGTAAGATTCTTAATAAACAATAAGATAAAAAAAATAAAACAAACACAAAAAACAAACTACAAAAAAGAAATTTGTGTTGCTTGTTCTAGAGTTGCTGGAAATTATTATACATCGATTATACAACTAAGGTTTGATAACAAGAATCTTCAAGAACAAATATTGCCTTCTATTAGAAAAAGAATACAAAAGATAGTTCACGATTATAATAAAAAACAAAAAGACCTAAAAAACCAAATAAACATTGTTAAAGAAAAAACAGAAAAAGGCGGCGTTGATATATATATAAACGAACAATCACACGCACAAAGAATTGTTCAAAATCTTTCTAAAAACAAAAACGCTTACGATCAGAAATATTCTAAAACTTTAATGGGCGTTCATAAGAATGGAAAAAAAAAGTTTAGATATACTTTTTGTATCCATTATAAAGACGATTAATCTTTTTCTTATAAACTTATTTTAGCTTTCTTACAAGCTTTATCTTATCTTTCTTTGAAACAATCAAAACTTTGTCGTTTTCTTTAAGTTTAAGATCTTTAGAAGGTACAAAAAACTGATCTTCTGAAAAAAGTCCAACTATGTTTGTATCTTTTGGTAATTTCTTTTTAAGGAAAGAAAGATCTTTGTTTAAAAACTTTGATTTTTTATGTATTAGTAGTTCAATAATCTCTGCATCTCCTCTTGAGAAAAAAGAAAGATCTAAAACAGAAGGCTCAGTTATTAGCTGAGAAATATATCCTGCAGCAGCTGCTTCAGGATGAATCACAATATCGATGCCTAGCCTGTCTAATATCTCTTTTTCATAGTGTATCTTGCTTAGAGTTAGTGCGACTGTTTTTACTCCTATCTGCTTTGCTAAAATACCAACAACTATATTAATCTCATCTAAAGAAGTTACACAAACAATAATGTCTGCTTGATCAATCCCTGCTTCTTTAAGAACAGATGGCTCAGTTGCATCTCCTGTGATAGTTACAACATCTAGTTCGTTTGCGATTTTTTGTGCAACTTTTTCATCTTTTTCTATAACTACTACGTCATGATTTTCTTTTGCTAGAATATCTATTATATATCCACCTAGGTTTCCTGCACCTGCAACAATAATATACATTTATTTTCACCTTATTTTTCTTTTTTGTATAAGCATTCCTAACATTCCTAAGATAGGAATAATTTCTAATCTCCCAACCCACATATTTAATATCAACATTATCTTTGCTGTAAGTGGTAGATTAACATTTGTTATTCCCGTTGATATACCTACGTTACTTTGTGCAGCTGTTACTTCAAAGAAACTTTCAACTACTCCAAAGTTGTTGTAACATAAGACTGTTGTTCCAATAATAATAAACAACAAATATATTAATATGAAAAAATATATATTCCTTACATCTCTATTACTTATTAGAGAAGATTTATATTTTTGTGAAAAATTAGCAATATCCGGAAGAACGATTGATTTTATTTTCCAAAAAATGGATTTAATAAAAAGAATAAATCTATCAATCTTTATTCCACCGCTTGTGGAGTTAGTTGATCCGCCTATAAACATTATTAATGTGCCTATTAATATAAAAAAAGGACCAATAGACAACAATTGTGAAGAAGACCAATTTGTAAAACCACCACCAGTTATAAGACTCGTAAGATTCATCAACACTTCTGGCCAAGTATAAGTGTTTGAGATTTTTATAAAAACAAAGATAAACGAAAGCATAACAACCATAAGCATAAAAAACATTTGATTGTCTTTAACATATTCAACAAAAGACTTTTTCTTAAAAAAAAGATAATGAGTAATAAAAGAGGTTGCACCTAACAACATTATCAAAACTAAAGACAATTGTATATATGGATTATGTAACAACAAATCACCTGCTAGGCTTGCTCCGTTTCCTGTTGTAGATATGGCTGACATAGAATAAGTTACAGCATCAAAAACACTCATCCCAAAAGCAGACAAAAGAATAAATCCAATAAAAGTTAGAAACAAATAGATAACCCATATATTAAAAACAGTTTTCTTTATACTTGGTCTTATTCTGTCATGACCTTCTGCACTAAACACCTTATTTGAATAAACTAAACGACCAGTGATTCCAAAAAACGCAAGCAAGATAATTCCAACACCACCAAACCAAGATAACAAAGATCTCCACAAGATCAGGCTTTGGGGTATTGAATAGGTGTGTATCATGGTTAAGCCAGTTGTTGTTAAAGAAGACATAGTTTCAAAATAAGCATCTATAAAAGACATGTTGTTTAGAAACAAAAAAGGTAAAGAACTAAACACAGCATATATCAACCAAACAAAACAAACAACCAATAAAGAGTGAATTGTTTTTAGACCAAGATATTTTTGATAAGGTTTTACTTTTATAAGCTTTGATCCAATTAAAGAAAAAACAAAACATACTAAAAATATTAAAACATAAGTCAAAGTAATTGATAAAGCTTCATTAAATAGAACAGAAAAGATAACAGGCAACAATAGACTAAAGCTACTATAAAGCAATATCTGTGATGCAATCTTTAAAACAAAGCTAAAGTTCCATTTTGTATACATATTTTTCTATTTTATAAATTTATTTATAAATAATGATGCTGTAAGATCACCAGTAACATTAACAAGCGTTCTTAACATATCTAAGATTCTATCAACACCTAAGATTAACGCGATTCCTGAAAGAGGCACACCTACAGCTGTTAAAGCCATAGACAAGATAATGATTCCCACTCCTGGAGTTCCGGGAGTCCCTATCGACGCAGCCACAATCGTAACAATCAACAACAAAAGTGCAGAAAAACCAAGATTGATTCCAAATATTTGTGCTAAAAACACAGTTGCTATTGCTTGATATAGAGCAGTACCATCCATGTTAATTGTTACTCCGATCGGTATAATAAATTGAGCAATTGAAGGTCTTACTTTTAGTTTTTCTTCTGCAGTTCTTATAGATAAAGGCATAACCACTGCAGAACTAGATGTTGAAAAAGCAAGTAATTGAGGTTCTCGTACATTTTTTAAGAAAGTAAATGGATTTTGTTTAATAATAAGTCCAATAATTAACATATAAACAACAAGCAAACACAAAAGCCCTAAGATAACGCAAAGAATATACATTCCTAGTCCAGTAAGTGTACTTAACCCAAACTGACTAGTTACTTTTGTCATTAAACCAAACACTGCTATTGGTGCTAAAAACATTGCATATTTTACGATCATTATACAAACATCTTGTAAAGAAGACAACACCTCTAACAAAGGTTTGGCTTGTTTTTTTTTAAGATTTATTAAAGCTACACCAAAGATTAACGTAAAAATAATAATTGGCAACATCTCTCCTCTTAATATCGAACCAATAACGTTTGTGGGAATCAATTCAGAAATCATGGTTGGTAGTTTTTCTGCGGTTGGTAGTTCTTGGGGTTGTGTGATTTCTTCGTTTGGAGTTTGTGAAAGTGCGTCTGCACCCACATATTGTCCAGGATTTAGTGCGTACGCTAACAATAGCCCAATCGTTATTGCAATCGTTGTAGTAATCACAAAATAAATAACAATTGTAAGTCCTGTTTTTTTCAGTTGAGAAATACTTTCACAAGAAGAGATTCCTTTTATGATAGATGCAAAGATCAAAGGAATAACGATCATCTGAATAACACTCAAAAAAACATATCCAGGCAAAGCCACCCACTCACTAATAACTAAAGCTGCTTCTGGCGAAAATATTCCTACAGCAGGACCTAATAAAAAACCAAAAAGCACACCAAAAACAAGACCTATCAAAACTTTTAACCAAAGTCTTGTTTTTACAAGTGTTCCGATTTGTTCTGCTCTTTGTTTTATTGAGCTATTTTTTATAAAGTTTAGTGATTTCATTTTTTTTAAAGCCATTTTATCTTGCCTTTGTTCTTATATATAATATACATTCATTATTTATATGTTTTTTGTTTTTTCATCAACACTCCAAAAGTTAGTTTTTTTATTAATTATCTTTAATATATCAAATATCAAAACATATAAAAGTCCTAAACCTAAAACTAATATCCAGCTAACAAATGGAAGAGGAGTTGTTTCAAAGACTTTGTTTAATGGAGTATATAAAACTACAATTGTTGCAACAATTGATATGATTGATGCAAAAAACAAATAAAGGTTTATAAACGGAGATCTATTTAAGACTCCTTTTCTAAAAGACCTAAACACAAAAGCACCAACAATCTGCAAGAAAATCAAAGTCAATAGAGCGGTTGTTCCTGCAAACAAACCATCGTGTCCATATATGTTAAAAGAAACATAAAAAACACCAAGACTAAACAAAGTCATCATCACTCCTGAAAAGAAAAGAAGATACAAAAGATTTTTAGTTAGTATTTTTTTTGTATTTATTCTTCCTTCCATAATATCATTGGAAGATGGATTAAAGCTAAGTGCTATTGCTGGAAGATTGTCTGTTACTATGTTCATAAACAATATTTGTAAGGGCAACAACAAAGGAATAGGCCAACCAAAAGCACCAGCCAACAAAACACCAAAAACAATTATGCCAAGCTGTGAAAAATTACACGAAAACTGATATGTCATAAACTTCCTTATGTTTGTAAAGATTGTTCTTCCTTCTTTTATAGCATAAACAATACTTGCAAAATTATCATCTTTTAAAGTCAAATCTGCAACAGACCTTGAAACATCTGTGCCTGTTTGTCCCATCGCCACTCCGACATGTGCTTCTTTTAGAGCTGGTGCGTCATTAACTCCATCTCCTGTCATTGTTACAATTTCTTTATTTTGTTTTAGGGCTTTTACTATCCTTAGCTTATGTTCTGGTCTAACTCTTGCAAAAACAACAACATCGTTAATTATTTTTGATAGTTCATCATCTGTTAGGTTATCAATTTCTTTTCCTTCTAAGATTTTACCTTCTTTTAAACCTATTTTTTTAGCAATTGCTTTTGCTGTTTCTTTTGCGTCTCCTGTTATCATTTTTACTTTTATTCCTGCTTTAGCACACATCAAAAGGGTTTTTTTAACTTCTTCTCTTGGAGGATCTTCTAGTCCAACAAAACCAACAAAAACCAAATGGTTATTAATATCTTTTTGATCATATTTTTTATATGCAAAAGCTAGTGTTCTTAATGCTTTATTTGTTAGTTTTTTATTTAAAGAAAGAACATAATCAATATCTTTTTGAGTAATGTTTCTTATTTTTCCTTTATCAAAAATATATTTACATTTTTTTAAAATAACTTCAATTGCTCCTTTAACATACACGTTTTCTTCTTCATCTTCTGAAACTAAAACACTCATATATTTTTTCTCAGAACTAAAAGGAATTTCTTCTTTTCTTGTAACTTCAAAATCTTCTTTAAAGATATTTGCTTTAGAAGCCAAAACTAACAAAGCTGCTTCGGTTGGTGGTCCTGAAATTTCAAAAAAGATGTTATTTTCAAGTTCTTTTACATATGAGTCGTTACAAAGAACAGATGCTTTTAAAATTAATGAAAGTTCTTTATTTATTTCTGCTGGTTTATTATCTTTTATAATTTGTCCTTTTCTCTCATATCCAACTCCACTAACATCATACATTTGATTGTTTGCATATATTTTTTTTACAGTCATCTCTCCTTTAGTTATAGTTCCTGTTTTATCAGAACAAATAACTGTTGTTTCTCCCAAGGTCTCAATAATTGACATTCTGTTTACGATTGCGTTTCTTTTTGCCATCCTGTAAGCACCCATTGACAAAGAAGAAATTAACACAACTGGTAAGCCTTCTGGAAAAGATGCTACAGAAATTGCAATCACTAAAATAAGTACGTCTGCAATAACACTTGTAGTTATTATAGGTTCTTTTAATAAAACAACAACACCTGTTAAAAATGCAAAAAACAATCCAAAAAACACTAACAATTTTAAGGTTTTATTAATTTTTATTTGTAAAGGAAGTTCTTTTTCTGCTGTAGAGATCATATCTGCAATCTTTCCAAATTTTGTATTCATACCTGTGTGTGTTACTTTTGCAAGAGTTTTGCCATTTACAATAAAAGAACCCATATACAATATATTTTCTTCTTTTGTATTTGTTTGATCTTTGATAGCTTGTTTTTTTACTTCTTTTGATTCTCCTGTTAACACTGCTTCATTAACCAGAAGTTGTGTTTGTTCTAGTATTACAGAATCAGCAGGTATTTTTTCTCCTGTTCTTAAGATAAGAATATCTCCTGGAACAATTTCTGTTGATGGAATTTCTTGTTCTTTTGAGTTTCTTATAACTAAAGTTGTTGGTGTGATCATTTTTTTTAAAGATTCTACTGCTTTTTCTGCTTTATATTCTTGTATAAACCCAACTCCAACAACAAGAATAATTACAGATAAAACAGCATATGCTGTTACTGATTTTCTAACAATAAAAGAAAGAATAGTAGCTACTAGAAGAAGATAAACAACAAAGTTTCCTTTTACTTGTCTTAATAATATCGTATACCAAGAAACTTTGTTTACATCTACTATTTCGTTAGCACCATATTTTTTGTATTTTTCTTGTGCTTTTTTTGTGGTTAGTCCTTTTAGTTTCATATTTATTCTTTTTAAATATATGTTATATAATATATATCTATATTAATGTTTATAAATGTTGTTTTTAGATTGTTTTTTTTAGAAAAGGTCTATGAGAATAACTAACAGGTTTTTCTTTTAAAATAGATGATGAATGAAATCGTCAAAATCAACCCATTATCGCGGAATAAATCGCAACTCTTTAAAAACTTTTCTATACTTACATATAATATGGACCCTAAAAAAATAGATACTGTTTTATCATTTAGTGAAAAAAGTTTAAATAAGATAACACAGTCTCAAAGAAACAAGCTTACAGATATTGAAAGAAAAATAAATCGTTTTTTTAAAAAAGGCGGTTTAAACATAATTTTACTTACAGGACTTAGAGGTACAGGAAAAACAACAATACTAAAAACGATTGCAAAAAAATATAATGGATTATATGCAAGTGGTGATTTTTTAAAAACAAATTCTATTGAAATTGATTATTTTTCAGAAATTGCAATTGCAAACAATTTTAAAATAATAATTATTGATGAGATATTATATTTATCAGACTGGCAAATTAAATTAAAAATAGATGCAGATATGAACCAAAAAGTTTTGTATTTTATTTCTGGCTCATCAGCAATGCAATTAAAAAAAATATCACAAGATCTTTCTAGAAGATTAGATATTTATAAATTAAATCCATTATCTTTTAAAGAATACTTAAAAATAAAAAAAAACAAGATTTTAGATGTAAACATCACATTCGATATTTTTAATAAAAAACAAAAAGACGTTTTTTTGGAACTTTCAAGATTAAAAAACAAACTTCCTAAAAATCTTTTTTTATTATTTAAAGAATATTATAAAGAACAACTGACTTTTGTTTTAGAAGAAGAAGATAAAAAAAACAAACTATATCAACTTACTGAAAAAATAATATATAAAGATATGCCACAAATAGATAACATTTATTCAGAACATTTAAAAAATACAGAAATAATTGTGAAATTTCTTGCAACTTCTGAAAAACTAAATTATTCTACAATTTCTAATAATCTTGATATAAAAAAAGACATTGTTAGAAAAATAATAGATCTTTTAGAAAAATCAGAATTAATTTCGATAATTCCTGACATTGTACCAACAAGAGAACTGAGAAGTAATAAAAAGATATTATTTTCTAGCCCTTCAATAAGATTAGCACTAAATGAAATTAATTTAGAAAAAACAGTTGGTTTTTCTAGAGAAGACATGTTTGGTTTAATTTTAAATATATCAAATATTAAGTTTGGATATAATTACAAACAAGATGGATTTGATTATTTAGTTAAAAATAAAAAATTTGAAATTGGATATAATAAAAAAAACATAGCTCCTGGCACAATTGTTGTTGGTGATTTTATAAACCTTGATTTTAAGAAAGATGTTTTATTTGTTCCTTTTTATATTTTTTCTTTAATAAATGAATAATATTTTGAAAAAACTGATAAAAAATGGTATTTAATAAACTTTTTGAAAAAATATTTAAAAAAGAAAAAGATTCTAAAACTAGTAAAAAAGAAATCTCTTTTGAAGAAACAGAAACATGGATAATCTCTGAAAAAGAAAAAACAAAAAATACAGAAAAAGAGATTCTTAATACTATTGAAAATAAAAAAAAACAATTTTTAGAAGAAATTAAAGAAAATATAAAAAATATTGAAGAACTGGATGTAGATTCAAAAGATGCTGATAAAAGAATTAAAAAAATTGTTAAAAAAAACGTAAATGAATATCTTGTGCGTGTGAAAAAACTTACAGAAAACATAAACAAGCTAGATGAAAATAGTTTTGAAGCTTTTATAAATACAATAAATAACAATTTTATTGATTTTGAAAAAAAATCAATCTTAAATTATGAAAAAGCCATTTTTTTAATAGATAAACCCTTAGTTGATCTTAGAAAAACAATTGCTGATTTTTCTAATTTTTTAATAAAAGTTTTTGAAAAAAATAAAGATATTATCTCTGTTTCTCGTAAACTTTCTTTTGTTCAAGAGAAAGTGCAAGAGATAAAGGTTTTTAATAAAAAACTTCTAGAAACTAATGAAAACATAAAACAAATAGATGAGAAAATAAAAAACCTAGAACAAGAAAATAAAAAAATTCTAGAAAATATAAAAAACATAAAAGAAGATAAAGAATATATTGAAAACTTAGAGAAAATAGAAGATATTAAAAAAGAAGAAACAAAACTAAAAAAAGAACTTTTGAATCTAAAAGAAATGATTGATTTTAAAGCTTTAGGAAATATATTCCATATTGATGAAAATAAAATAAAGGTTATAAAAAACTATAAAGATGATTTTGAAAAACACTATCTTAATGATAATGGAGATAATATTCTAAAATTGCTAGATGATGCAAAACTAAATAGTTCTGAAATAATATTTAAAGCCAACCATATAAATAATATACAAAAAGAGATTATAAGAAAAAAAGCAACTATTAATAAAGACAAAACAAAAGACCTGCTTGTTGATATAGATAAAAACAAAAAAGAGATTGAAAATCTTTCTTTAGAAAAAATGAACGAACACAAAAAATATAAGAAAACAGAAATTGCAAAAGAAGAGTTGATTGTTTATTTAAAAAAAACTTTAGATTATTTTAATATAAAATTAGATATCTAAAAAATTAATTTTTCTTTTAAAAACAGACTTACAACTATTTAATTCTTGTAATTTCAATAACAAAATTGGTTTCAGAATACGCATATTTTTCACCTAAAGAAGGGTCCATATTAAAAAATCTTAATGAAAAATCTTTACTTTTTTCTAATATTTTTAAATCATATTTTCTTTTAGGATATTCTTTTTGTAAAAATCTTTGTGAGTTTTTAATAAATGTTCTAAATATTGTTTTTACAAATTCTTCTTTTTCTTTTTCATTATTGATATTCAATAATCTTTTTAAAAAAACTTCTTTTCTTCTATCTCCTGATTTTGATTCAATTCTCTCAAAATCTATTTTTTTTAAATTTCTAAAATCACGTATTTTCTTATTAATTTCTAAAAATGCACGGCCGCCTTTTTTTAGAGTACTCGCAGTTGTAAATACAGAATATTCAGGATATTTTGTATGATATCCAACACTTTTTACAGAAATAACAGAGTCATATTTATCTTTTAGTGCTTTTACTAGTTTTGGATGTTCTGCTCTACTTATTTGTTCAAAACTTACATTTGAAGAAAAATCATTTTTTATTTCTTTTCCTAAAAATCTTGGATCTATAGTTTTTGTTAAACCAAAAACATCAATCTGTGGTTTCATACCAAAAGAAGATAATCTTTCATAAAGTCCAGTTGCTTCTTTTCCTTTTCCGGGACCTAAAATTAATATTCTTGGTCTTTTTTTTTTTATTTTTTTCAAAAAATGTATTGGTCTATTTTTAAGAGCCATTTCTATTGCTTGTGCATAAGACACTTCATCTCCATTATATAACCATTTTTCTCCTTTTACTCCTCTTTTTGCACGATCTAATATATTTTGTGTACTGACGGTGTTTTTTCTTTTAAATTCTGTTTTTATTTTTTTTCGTCTTCTAGACATACCTATATTCATAATATTACCAACAAAAATTAAGATATTTTATAATTTTTATAAATTTTTTTTAAATAATATATAAATTATATAACAATTAATTTTTATTACTTTCTATAAACATATAAAAAATGTTTTTGAAATAATATACTACCAATAATTTTATAACTGACCGAAACCAGCCATTGGGTGTCAACTGACCGAAACCAGTTGAAACAGACCAGGTGGGAGTCGAACCCACGATCCCAAGCTTAGGAGGCTTGTGCATTATCCAGCTATGCTACTGGTCTCTAATCTAAAATCTTAATGATCAAATTTAAAATCACTTTTCATAATTTAACACATCAACTGTTACAACTAAAACGCCTTTACAGGGAAGTCCGTTATTTTCTTTTAAAGATTTAATAAAATCATATTCTTTTCCTTCACTCCTATAATCGACAAAACCATCCATATACAAAAAGCCATCTTTTTCTGAACCAACACACAAAGAAACATTCTTATTTTCAAGAACATTATCTTTTGTAATTTTCATAAAATTGTCAGTGATCAATATTTTATTATCTAAAACTTTCACACAAGCAACAACAATTACATGTGGTTTTATTTTTTTAGAACTTGTTGCAAGAAACAACAAGTTGTTTTCTATTAGATTTATGCTTTTTTCTCCAAATGTCATAAAAACGAACCTTTTTAAATCATTACAATATTATTTATATATAGTATGTTATTTTAAAATTTCATATATATAATATTAAATACATTTATATAGTATTTGCTTTATATATATTAATAATAAAACACTTTAAAAACTATTGTAAAAAAAGGTTATCAAATATGAAAGACGTTATAGTGTTTTTAGGAATGCCTGGAAGTGGAAAAAGCACACAAGCAGGATTCTTATCTGTAAACAAAAAATACACAAAGTTTGTTACGGGAGACATAATAAGAAACACTCTTAAGAAAAAAACAAAACTTGCGAAAACTATAAAAAAAATAGTAGATGTTGGAGATCTTATTCCTTTTGAAGTTTCTGCAGATCTTCTTTTTACAGAAATAAAAGAACATAAATCTAAAAAAATATTAATAGATGGGTTTCCTAGACAAATCGAACAAGCATATATTCTAGATTATTTTTTGTATGCCAAAGAATATAATCTAAGAGCTGTCCTATATATTGATATCTCTAAAAAAGAAAGCTATAAAAGATTATTACAAAGAAAAAGAAAAGACGATACTAAAAAAGTAATAAAAGAAAGAATAAATGTTTTTCGTAAAGAAATAACTCCAGTTCTTGAAAGATATAAACAAAAAGGGTTGTTAGTAGAGATTAATGGAGAACAAACAATAGAAGAAGTTTATTCTGAAATTATTAAAAAACTAAAAATGTAAAATAGGATATTTTTATGATGCCTGATAAAAGAGTTATTGATAATATAAAAAAACTAATCAGTTTAGGTATGAGTGAAGATGATATTATTAGTCAGTTAGAAAACATGGGCGTTAATGAAAGTGATGCAAAAGAACTAATTGCAAATGCTAAAGGAAAAGAAGATAAATCTAAAGAAGAAAAAGAAGAGAAACCTAAAACAGAAGAAAAAGAAGAATTACTTCCTAAAAATCTTTTTAAAGATGATGATATTGAAGATATTAAAAGTTTAGATGAAAATAATATAGAAGATACACAAGAAGAAAAAGAAAAACCCAAATCAGAAGAAGAAAAAGAAGATTATGATCTATCTTCTGGACTTAATGTTGATGATTTTAAAAAATATACAGATGATGATTCTGATGATACTAAAGAAACAAATGACTATGATATTAATATTGATCTAAATAAAGAAAAATCTAATTCTTCTAAAAATGAAAACATATGGCAGTCTGGACTTGTAACAACACTTAACACAAAGATTGCTGAAATTGAAGAAAAACAAAAAGAAATTGAAGAAAATATTCAAAAAAAAATGGACGTTGAAATTAACAAATATAAAAAAATACAACAAACAACTAAAAACTTATTACTAAGTAATGTAAAAGAAGAACTTGCAAATGCAAAAGAAAATATTGTTGGTTCTGTTACTAAACAACTAACACAAATAAAAATAGAACAAGCAAAAATAAACAAAAGTGTTTCAGAAATAGATAGTGGAAAAAAAGAAGTTTCGGAAAAAATACAAGAATTTGATAATGTTAAAGATAAAGTTACAGAAGATGCAGAAAGAATACAAGATGAAATAAAAAAAATGGCATCCACAATAACTGTAAAAATAAATCAAAAAACAAAACAAATAAACGAAATACTATCTCTACAATCTAAAATATCACAAGGACTTATAAAAAACACAAAAACAGCTGTTGAAAAAGAAGTTCAAAAAATTGCTGAGTTTAAAGAAAAAGTAGACTCACAAATAAATCCTAAAAAACTATATGATAAACTAGAAGAGTTAGAAAAATTTAAAACACAACTTGCAAAAAGATATGATAATAGATTCGATGCAGTAAAAGATGAGTTTTTAAAAAAAGCACATAATGCTTTTAAAGAAAAAATAAATGAAGAACTTAAAGATGTGCAAAAAGTAAAAGAAGAAATTGTACAAAAAACAGACCCAGAAATAATTAATAAAAAATTAGAAGAACTAGAAATATTTGAAAAACACCTTCTATCAAAGATTGATGAAAAAATAACACAATCTTTAAATATTTATGAATCTGGAATAACTCAAGAATTTAAAGGAAAAATAAAAGAATTTGATGAACAAATTAAAAAAACAGAAGACTTGTTTAATCGCCTAGAACTTGCAAAAGAAAATATTAAAGAAATTAATGGGTTTAAAGATCAATTTATTACTATTGTAGATAAAAATATAGAAAAAATGAATAAAACAATGTCTACAATAGAAGAAAAATTAAAGAAAATAGAAGAAAAATAATTCTTCTATTTTTTGTGTTTTATAACGTTTGTTGCATATAACAAAACAATTATCAAACAAACTAAGATAAGACCTAACAAAGCAGAATGACCTAATGTGAAAAAACCTGTAAGGGGGGTTGGTTTTTTAGGTGTTTCTTCTATTAGATCTACATCAACAATACTTATTTTAAGAGGTCTTGTAAGTTGTCCACCATCTCTTGAAATAAAAACAAGCTCTGCATTAATTTCTTGTTTTGGAATATCTTCTGAAATTATTTTTCCTAAAATTGTAACTTGTTCTAAACTAGAAACTAATATGTTTGTTGGTAGGTCATAAGATATGTTTGCAGGCAAATTTCTAATTTCTATTCTTTCAAGATAAATATCTTTATCAGAAAAGTTTTCTAGAATAATCTCAAAATCTTTTTCTCTTTGTGGTAACAAATCAAGTTCTGTTGGAATTGATAGGATGGTAAATGGCATTGATGGTCTTTCTCTAAAAGTATTTACTTTTACTTCAAAAGTTTCTGAAAAATCACTTCTATGGCCTATAATTCTTACCAACAAGTCTGTTGTTCTTTCTTGTGTTTCTGAACCAGCTGAAAGGCTCACAGTCACATATGCTGTTTTGTCTGGGTTTACTCTTATTGTTTCTGTTGATAATTCTAATTGTATATCATTTCCAACACTTGCAAGAATATCAAAGTCTTCAGCAATGTCTCCATAGTTTTGTAACAACAAAGTCACTTCTTCAACAGATCCTATTTTTAATGATACATTTTGTTGTAACATTCTTGCAGAGATATTATATTCTGGATTTAAGATGATTCTTTGTTTTTTCAAAATAGAATCAAAGCCATCAAAAAAAGAAAGATTAGAATCATAGTTTCCTGAAGAAACTTCTAAATCTGAAAAGAAAGTAACTTCTACTTCTTTTGATTCTTTTGGATCTAAGATTATTTCTCTATTTTCAATAGTTACATCTATTTCTGAGTCTGAAAATTCTGCAATATATATGTTTTTTTTAAAATTAGAAAGGTTTGTAACATTATATGTAAGTGTTTTTGGTTCTTCTTTATATAAAACAATAGACTCATATGAAGGTCTTGAAACACTAAACTCAATAGGTTCAGTTAAATCTTCTGTAAAATAAAATGAAATTTCTTTAATAATAAGTGAGTCATCACTTTCGATTCTGACTTCTACTTTCTCTGAGCCTAAAGATGTTTCAGAATCTACAAAAGCAGAAACATAGATATCTTGTTCTTCTTTGTTATAATATTTTGGGTTTGGTTCTTTTAGTTTCAGATCTATGGTTTGTGTTCTAAAGCTTATTTTATAAATATCTGATTGGTATTTGTTATCTATCTCTAAAACAACTTCGTTTGATTTTCCAATATATAGATTTCTGTTTTTTGGTTCTATTGTAAAGTCTCCTCTTGTGTTGTCTCTATCTATATTTATTTTTTGAGTAAATTCTTTTTTTTGATTATCTTTAACAACAACAAATTCTAAATCTTCTGTTCCATAGTCGTGTCCTTTAACCATTATCGTTCTTTCTATTGTTGTTCCATTTCCACTAATTTTTATATTTTCTGAATAATTACATCTTATATCTTCTTGACAATCTGCATAAACGTATAGATCTAATTGATCATCATTATTATTAGTTAGTTTGTATGTTACACCTATTGATCTACCTCTATCAACTGCATAATAATCTTTTTCAAAAACAACGTCTATATTATCTAAAAGTTCTGTATCTGTTGATTCTGCATTTATGTTTTGTGTATTTAAAAATAAGATTATTAATAATATTCCTAAAACTACATACAATAATTTTTGTTTCATAAAACACCACAATTTATTTTTTAACTAACAAAAGTTATTCTTTTGTTATAATTACTTATAGAAGAGATAACTATATAAAAGAAACCCTTTGTAACTTAAAGAAGTTATCTTTATATACTTCTTATTTATTATATACAAACTTTATATATTTAGTTGTAAAAGACAAGATAAGCAATATCAAAACAATCACTAAAAATATTTGAAATATAAGAGAATCGAATATGTTTTCTACTGATCCAAGAATAACCATACCAAAAGTGATTTGTTCTTCTTTAGGTTCTTCTTCTGTTATCTTTTGTGCATGTATTTCTTTTGATGTTAAAGAAAAGTCATAGCATCCATATACAAGATACACGTAGTCTTGTGTTTTGTTTTCATCTAGATTAAAGATGTAACTTAACCAAAGGTTATCTTCTGCTGAAAGTGTATGTTCTTGTTCTATAGTTTTTAGGATATTATTATTTGTATCTACGATTTCTTTTATAAATAAGTTTTCTTCTCTATCTTTATTATTGTTTATTTTTATATCTAATATAAAGTTTTCTTCTGTTCTATCATAATTAACATAATGTTCTTCAATAACGATTGAGCAATCTATGTTTTTTTCTTGAACAATTGTTAATGAAAGGTTTCTTTTGTAGTTTTCAGAAGTAATTTCTATTGTTGTTCTATAGACGTTTGCTAGTGATTTTTCTAAAGGCTTTATGGTTATGGTTGTTGTTTTTGATGCGTTTGGTTGTAGAGAAAAATAAGGGTTTTCTATATATGAGATAAAAGGAGCAGTATAAGCTGTAATATCGAAATATCTTAAAGTTGATGAGTTGTTGATTATTGTTAGGTCTATAGTTTTGTCTTGATCTTTAAGGTTTATTGTTTCTTGCATGGATATCTCTATATCTTGTGCATAGATTACGTTTATGTTTATTATTAGAAAAAACGCCAAAACATATAATATTTTATAATTCATAACAAATCTTTTTTAGAAATTATTTTATTAACCACACGAGTTAATTTTTTAACACGTCTTAGTTACAAAAGATATAGAATAGAAAAGTTTATAAAAGCAGATGTTTCTTTTTGTTCTTAAAAATATAGACATTTATGCTTTTTCTAAGTCAAATAGTTCTTTTATTTCATCTTCAGTAAGAACTCTGTTATAAATACGATGACCATCACTTAAACCATCCAAATATCTACCATTATCAAAACCTCTTCCAAAAGAAAGATCATGATTTGATTCTCCTGAAAATATAACGTTTGTGTGTATATTTTTTAAATTGCCATTCATATAAGTATAAACAACGCCGTCATCAAAAACGATTGTAAAAAAGAGCCATTTGTTTAAGTTTTCTAAACCAATTGTAAAAGAATTCCAAAAACTATCTCCTATTGCAGTTCTAAAACTTCCTGAATTATTATTTGTTTGTACATACATTCTTGGTGTGTCTCCACTACCATGACTTCCTTCATTACTTCCAAAACTATAAAATTTATTCCAAAATACCCACGTGAATTTTTGGTCTAAAAGATTTGCCCCTGGAAAAAAACTGGTTTCAACATAATTATTGTCGCCATCAAACTCCAAAGCGTATTTATTATTTTGTCTTGACTCTTTCCAAATAGGAGGTTTATTTTCTGGCAATAAATCACCGTGATTTTCATAAAAACTACTATCTTGAACAATCATTCCTTCTCCTTCATCAAACTTCCACCAACCAACTAATCCACACCTAAAACTATCAATTTTCATTAGATTATTTTGTATCATATTTATTCTTATATATTTGTTATCTTCTGTAATAAGATTTACTTGAAATCTATTTTCAGGAAAACAATCTATTCTAAAATGATTTACTGAGTTTGAAGCTAAATAAATTGGTTCTTCTAAAGAATAAATCTTATCATTTAAAGAATCAAAAGAAAGGTGATCTAAAGAAGGAATAATTTGGTAACCGATAATATTTGCATCTTCTGAAGGATGACTGTTTGCTAAAGTTACAAAGTTTCCAGAAACTCCTTGAGAAGTAACAAAGCCAGTAAGATTAGATGTAGAAAAAAGGTCTTCTGTTTCTTTTGTTCTCTCTGTTAGAAAATCTGTTCCCCAGCCTAACAAAAGACCAATTAAAACAACTGCAATGACTATTAATAAAATACTTGCTATTAGTGGCGAAACTGTTTTTGTTCTAAAATTCTTTATTCTAAAATCAAACATATATACATACAATAGATAAAAAGATATATAAAGATATTTTTAATAATAATTTGCTTAAAAAAACAACCATTTGTAATTTGTTAATATCAAAAATTATCAAAAAATAATCAAAACTAAAGATTCAAACCAATCACAGAAGAATGTTCTTTTAAAGTTACACCTATAACTTGATCAGCACCATTTACTAAAAGGTTATTATGAGATATTGAAATAATATTTGATCTTTTTGATAAATCTCTTATATAGTTTAATAGATTTTTAGAATTAAGATCATCTAAAGCAGCATCAACTTCATCAAGAACATAAAAAGAATATTTTTTATAAGCATTTATTGCAAAAATAAAAGCTAGTGCAGTAATTGCTTTTTCTCCACCTGACATA
>PWLL01000037.1 GCA_003559395.1 Candidatus Iainarchaeum sp.
ACGACCGCAACGCCCCGGGGTCTGGCGGACAGGGCGGCGGCGGCGACGGCGTCGTCATCGTCGCCTACGCGTACACCGAAGACACCGACGACCCGGCGAACCTGCAAGCGACGGTGGACGGGTCCGACGTGCACCTGACCTGGGACCCCTCACCGCTGGTGCCCGCATGAGCTTAGACGTCCAGGTCGAGCACTGGTGGGGTCATCTCCCACTTGAGATCTTCGATGGGCTCGATGGTCCATCGGGAGGGGTGACGCGCATCTATATCCGTCGTGGGGCCGAGACGATGATCCTGTCTGGGTTCGACAACTACTGGATCGGTGGCGAAAGGTTCGGGCTCTTCAACGACGAAGAGAACTTCGACTGGTACGAGGGCGAACAATCGGCAGGGTGGTGTTGGCCTGAAGGCAACAACCCTCGTCGTGACGATCTGCCGATCCCTGACGATGCGATCATGTGGCGTGGCGTGATGTTGCCTGACGATCAGGCGAAGGAAGTGGGGCTGTTATGACCACCCGCTTCTTCTTCCAGAACACCTCCAATGAGCCTGGCACGGGGACCGACGAACCGCACGTCCGTGACCTTGCCGAAGCGCAAGGTGATGCGGGGACGGTGTCGAACTCGGCGGGCAACACCTCTACCGACACGGAGGTGATGCGGTTCCAACGGCAGGTCGATGTCGAGGGCATCGAGAACATCGCCGGGTCCATCCGGGTGACGGTGTTGACGGCCGACACGGCGTTCTCGCTGGAACTGCGACGCTACGACTCCAACGGCACGACCCTACTGGGGACGGGTGACAGGTCGCCTGAGTTCGACACGGTCGGGGTGCACACGTTCTCGCTGAACTCGTTGTCCCTGGACTGGCAAGAGGGCGACGTCCTTGCGATCACGGTCTACCACCGTCGTACGGGTGGACATGGCGGCAACGACTTCACGGTTGCGACCGGCGATGCGGATTCGTATGTAGATGTGAACGTGGTGGAGGCCGACCCGGTCGTTGAGGGCAGTGCTGATGATCTCGCCCCTTCAGCCATCGACGAAGTCGCGGGTTCGATCTCGGTCACAGGGTCAGCAACTGAACAAGCGCCTGTTGCTGAAGATCATGCTCAGGGCGACCTCATCGTCCCGCTTGAAGGGACGATCACTGATACAGCCCCAGTAGCCAGTGATCATGTCCAGGCTGAGGTAACGGTTGCGGCGACGGGAGAGGATCTCGCTTCCGCAGCTACCGACGAGGTTGCTGGATCGATAGAGATCACGGGGTCGATCGCCGATACAGCCCTTGCGGCAACCGATGAAGTTCAAGCTCAGGCCAGCGTCACTGGCTCTTCCCAGGACAGTGCTCCGTTAGCAACCGATCAGGTCTCGGGTTCGATCGGTGATGGGGTCGTCGGGTCCGCTACGGATGAAGCGCCATCGGCGAGTGACCATGCCGTCGGTGAGATCACTTCCACGATCACCTACTCCTCTGGTTCCAACGTCGTCACGGCGGAGATCGTTAGCGCTGTCGTCACAGGCGCGATCGATGACGCTGCTCCTGTTGCGAGCGATCACGCCGTAACTTCTTTCGCGGTAGACGCGACCGCTGAGGATCTCGCACCTGTTGCCACGGATCATGCACAGGTCGAGACCACGGTAGTTGTGACTGCCGATGATCTTGCGCCATCGGCGAGTGACCATGTCGAAAGCTCGATAGCTTCAGAGCCGGGTTCGATCACCGACATCGTGCCATCGGCGAGCGACCACGCTCAGGCCGAGATCACGGTCACGGCCTCAGCCGAGGATCAGGCTCCGAGTGCGACCGATCACGCAAGCCTCTCTCTGGCTCTTGAGGGTCAGGCGAGCGACGAGGCACTTGCAGCTCATGATCATGCTCAGGGGGAACTGAAGACTTCTGCTGCTGCGCAGGATGCTGCTGCCTCACCAACCGATCAGATCGAAGGCTCTACCGAGGTCGCGGGTCAGGCAGATGATGTCGCGGCTTCGCCTTCTGACCATGTTGAAGGATCGTTCGAGGTTGCGGGTCAGATCGATGACGTTGCACCTTCGTCTTCCGACCATGTTGAAGGATCGGTTCAGGCTGAGCCAGGGACGATCGCAGATGTTGTTCCGGCTGCTGAGGATGTGGCAGAAGGATCGGCCACGGTCACGGGTACGGCTGATGACCTCGCCCCTTCGGCCACGGATGAGCTGACTGCAACCACTTCGGTTGTAGGGACGGCGAGCGATACATCCCTCGCAGCATCCGACGATGTGCTGGCAACGCTCATCGCGACTTCGACAGCGCACGATGTCGCGCCCCTTGCGAGTGACGCGCTCGAAGGAAGCCTCGGGGTCACAGGTCAGGTAGATGACCAGGCTCCTGTTGCACGAGATCATGTCCAGGCCGACATCCCGGCCGAGCCTGGGACGATCCACGACTTCGCTCCCTCCGTGCATGACGAGGCTCAGGCTCAGGTGAGCTTCTCGGGGAGCGCAGAAGATCTCGTCCCCGCAGCAAGTGACGAACTCCAGGTCCAGATCACCCTCGATGCTTCCCTGGATGACCAAGCCCCGGCTGCACACGATCAAGCTTCGGCTGAGACTCAGGTCACGGGGACGGGAGAGGATCAGGCTCTCGCTGCACAGGATCAGGCCGATGCCTCGATCACGGTCACCTCTACCACCGATGACCTCGCCCCTGTGGCGCATGACGAGGTCACGGGCACGATCACCGAGGCGACCACCGGCACGATCACCGACCAGGCTCCGTCGGCATCGGATCTCGCTCAGGCGGAACTTGCGGTCACTGCCAGCGTCTCCGACGAAGCGCCTGCGGCGTTCGACGAGATCGTCGGTGTCATACCAGCGATCGGTGACATCACCGACCTCGCTCCCGTGGCGTTCGACCACATCACGGGCATCAGTGGTGAGATCCGAGCCATCAGGATCATCGTCGATGGTCCGGGTATCTCCAAGATCGTCCAGGGCGCGAACCGTGCGCAGTTCTTCACCCACGGTCCTGGTCAGTCGCACCTCAGAGAGGGGATCGCGATCTCGTATGTGACCTCGGGGGTCGAGATCTCGGCGACTCATATCTTCGGACCAGGGGCATCTCGTAAGGTTGCGGGACCAGAGGGCTCACGCGTACCCACGGGTCCAGCGATTTAGGAGGCGACATGTCCATCACATTGCAGAGAGAGACGACCGAGTACGTCTACGTCGGGATCCAGGGCAGCACGGTCACCGGTGATGTCGAGATGGCGTTTCTCGAAGCTGGGCTGCGCCCGGACACCGTGGACTGGCACAGCTCGGTCAAGGTCGAGGACGACCAGAGCCCCCTCTGGGAGGATGCCCAGACTTCGGGGATCGATGGGGACTGGTTCGTCGCGTGTCTGGTCGGGGAGTTCGGCACCGGGGGCAAGGTGCTCACTCCCGGTGATTACCAGCCCTGGGTCAGGCTCACCGATGACGTCGAGCGACCGGTGCGTATCACCCCGGTCACGGTGGAGATCGCATGATCCCTGAAAGGAAGATCGCATGATCCCGTGGTTGAGGGTCCCCTATGTTCATGATCCTGCGGATCTCTCATCGATCCACATGGCCGTGGTCACCAAGGAGATCGAGGAATCCGACTGGAGACCCGCGTACCGGGATACGGTCAAGGGTCAGAAGTACGTTCAGGTCAGGCACACGCTCAAGAAAGGGGAGCAGGTATGGATCCGCGACTCGAACGGGATCCGACGAGCCATCTGACTCCGATGAGTTGTGGACGTGACCTGACAGACGCGCGACCATCGGATAACGCGGCCCCCCGGTGCCTTCCCAGGTTCCTTCCCCTGATCTGGTTCTCCTCGCCGGGGGGTCGCGCATGACTTCGGGGAGTTGATCTGATGACGATCGATTTCACGCCCGAGGCAGGACCGAACTATGACGTGTTGGGTCGTGTCGTAACTGTGAATGTTCCGGGAGCTGAGATACTTGCTTCCGAACATGGTGTCGAATGGGCTCTTCGTGGCGCTACCACGATCGGACTCTCGTTTGGTAATGGGTATCACGGTGTTCTTTGGTTGGACCCCGGTAATGGGCAGGATGCTCAACTTTTCGTTCAAGTTGCTCGTTTAGATGACACAGGGAAGTTCGTCGATGGTGATTATGCAGTCTTCGATCATACTCATTTCTTCACCAAACTTGTTGATGGCTACCATGATGCGCGAATAAATATCGAGGGGCATGAGAATATAGGGTATCCGTTCTTCAAGATCGTAGAACCTGGGAAGGTTCTTGTCGTTGCGAACATCTATGTTTCTAGCGATGAACCTGGCTATGGCTCACAATTTAGGGTAGTGACGACTGCGATGGTGGTGTCGTACAGTGGTGGCAGCATCACGGTTGATTTCACTGAAACCTTCGATACGTACAACAACCCTATGAATCTCAGTGAGACAACATTTTCGTCATGGTTGGCCCAGACCAAACCTATCACTGCTGCTGTTGCATACAAAGATGGGATGTTGAACCGCGTCGTTTATAGTCATGGTGGTTCGACGGAGCAGAGGGTCATCATCGTCGCGCAGTACATCGAGTATTCCAACGGGGTCATCGTCGCTCATGCTCCTTATATCATGCATGATTCCGATGACCTTCCAGAGGTCACGGCAGATCCATCAGCTTGGCTGGGTGCCACATCTGTCGAGATCGATGGCAAAGCGTTCATCTTCGACGCTATCAGCACAAGTACCGTCCATCCCATGGGGTATTACATCAATGTCTGTGATGAGAACTCGTTGATCGCGCAGCTCAATGTCAATGACCATATCAGTCATACAGACTTGTTCAACTTCTGGGGAGCGGAAGAACTCAAGATCGGCAGATTGAAGAATGGCAACATCATCGTGGCGAAGATCGACGTGCGATATTACCCCTATGTCTGGGACGTCATAGAAGTAGCGTATGACGGAACGAATCTCAGTGTTGTGAGTTCGACATCAGCCGAGATGTCAAGGTGGCTGTGCGGATTCATCGAGTATGAAGACACGGTTGGGTTCTATGGACAGAATTGGGGTAACGAGAGTGTTAGTGGGCAAGAAGCCATCGATTATCATGAGCAGTTCGGATTGCCTAATCATGATGAATCTGACGTGTTTACTATCACCATCACTGATGTCACGAGTGCGACTCCAGAGGGAGTGGTTGCACGAGATTATGAGATACCTTTCAGTTGGCATTATGATTACGGATATAGACTTGTGCAGGAACATCCTTTCACCCATTCCTACTTAGAGAACGGGATGCTCATCTCGATCGGATTGGTGGATCCTACAGCAGTATTTAGCTGGGAGGCAGGTGATGTGAGTGGCCTTTCGGGTTGGACGATGCCACTTATCACTGATGATGTGGTCCCTAGTCTCCGCCTCATCCAGCGGGACGATGACAACGAGTTCGGTTCCTCACGGATCGAACGGGTCCAGGTATCTTCAGCTCAGAAGAGCGGGAGGATCCCTGGTCCGAACGCCTACTGGTGAGAAGAGTTCAGGACATGAACGATCA
>PWLL01000069.1 GCA_003559395.1 Candidatus Iainarchaeum sp.
CGCGATCTGTTTATAAATGTTTCGTATCCTATATTTAATATTATTACTTTGTAAATTCATTTTATGAAGTGATAGTAAACTCGAATTATTTTATGAGGATTCAAGTTTCTTTGAATCTGATGTTAGGAGATAGCAGAAAATGACATAATATTAAGATTAATTGTGTGCATTTATGAAGAACCAATTCCAGCTGATCCTGCTGGTGGGTACTGCTATTGGAATCTGACTAAGACATGCAAGTCTGAAAGCTTCAACTATGAGGAGTTTTGGCAGACGGCTCAGTAACGCGTGGTCAACCTACCTTTTTGACAAGTTAAACTTGGGAAACTGAGTATAATGCTTGATAGGTAAACAAATCTGGAATGATTGTTTACTCAAAGGTCTTACATTCATGTTTGTAAGATGCAAAAAGATGGGACTGCGTCAGATTAGGTTGTTGGTAGGGTAATTGCTTACCAAGCCAAAGATCTGTACGGGTCTTGAAAGAGAGCGCCCGGAGAAGGGAACTGAGATAATGTCCCTAGCCCTACGGGGTGCAGCAGTTACGAAACTTTTACAATGCGGGAAACCGTGATAAAGAAATTCCAAGTGCCTGCAAAAACAGGCTTTTGTATAGTGTAAACAGCTATGCGAATAAGGGGAGGGCAATATACGTGCCAGCCGCCGCGGTAATACGTAATCCCCAAGTGGTATCCAGCTTTATTTGGCTTAAAGCGTGTGTAGCTGGTTTATTAAGTCTTTTGTGAAAGCAGTATGCTTAACATATTGAATTGCAAAAGATACTGGTAGGCTAGAGATAGGAAGACGTTGAGGGTATTCTTGGAGTAGGAGTAGAATCTTAAGATACCAAGAAGACCATCTGTGGCGAAGGCGCTCAACGAGGACTAATCTGACAGTGAGACACGAAAGCTGGGGGCGCAACCCGGATTAGATACCCGGTTAGTCCCAGCCGTAAACGATGCGGATTAGGTGTTGGGATAACCACGAGTTATTTCAGGGCCGAAGAGAAATCATTAAATCCGCCGCCTGGGAAGTACTGTCGCAAGACTGAAACTTAATGGAATTGGCGGGGGTGCACTACAAGGGGTGGATGCTGCGGTTTAATTGGATGAAACGCCAGAGAATCTTACCAGAATAGACAGCAAGATGATGGTCAGTCTGAAGGGCTTACCTGATGCGCTGAGAGGTGCTGTATGGTCATCGCCAGCTCGTACTGCGAAGCTTCCTGTTAACTCAGGTAACGGGCGAGACCCACATTATTAGTTGCTATCTTGTTTCTTAGAAACAGGAGCACTCTAATAAGACTGCATTGGTAACAATGAGGAAGGAGTGGGCGACGGTAGATCTGTATAGCCCGATCGTTCTGGGCAACACGCGGCATACAATGGTTAAGACAAAGAGTATCTAACCTGAGAAGGGGTGGTAATCTCAAAAACTTAACCCAAGTTCGGATTGTGGGTTGCAACTCACCCACATGAAGATGGAATCCCCAGTAATCGCATGTCATTATCATGCGGTGAATATGTCCCTGCGCCTTGCACACACCGCCCATCAAGCCAGTTGAGTAAAGTGTGGATGAATTTTAGTTTACTAAAGGCTAAAATTATTCTATATTTTGCGAGACGGACTAAGTTGTAACAAGGTGTCCGTAGGGGAACCTGCGGACGGATCACCTCCTAAATTTAACGATTGTCTAAAATTATGTCAATCTCCTAACACTATTTGAGTCTTTTTTTTTATAACCCTATTATTTTTTAAATAGTTATGACTATATAATATTTATAGAGGGCTCTTGGCTCAGTTGGTAGAGCGCTTCCCTTGCAAGGAAGAGGTCGCGAGTTCGAATCTCGCAGAGTCCACTTTTTCTATTTTAAATTGTGTTTATATTTTTTTATTTAACACGCGTTGTTTGATTTGTTGGACGAGTTATTTATTTTTTTTCCAAAAATATTTTTCATATTAAATTAAAATAAAATCTATTAAAAAATTTTAAAAAAAGATTGATTTTCAAAGATACATATATTTATAAACAATAACAATCACTATATATATAAATCTTTTAAAAAAAAGGAGGAAAAAACAATGTTAGATATATTAATGAATATACCACAAAACATGGATGCTCTTGGAGCAGCAGGTATATTAGGTTCTTTATTTGCAATGTTTGCAGGTGCTTTTATTGCAGCTCTTGTTGTGATGATTGGACTTTACGTATATTACGCTTTAGTTTTCCAAACTATTGCAAAAAAACTAAAATTTGATAAGCCATGGTTAGCATGGATACCAATAGCAAATCTTTTCTTAATTCCAATTTTAGCTAAAAAACACTGGGCATGGGGATTTATATTTTTAGTTCCTATTGTCAATGCTGTTTTTTACTTTATATGGATGTGGAAAATATTTGAGCTTAGAAAATATCCTGGCTGGTTATGTTTAACACCTTTGTTAACAATTATACCATTGATCGGTGTAGTATTTTCTATAGGTTATCTAGTCTTACTAGGATTAGTTGCATGGAAAGATTTAAAATAAATCTTTCTTTTTTTCTTTTTTTAAATATAGGGCTCTTAGCTTAGTTCGGTAAAGCGCTTGGTTGGCAATCAAGAGATCGTGAGTTCAAATCTCGCAGAGTCCAGAGAAACGTGATATTTATGATTAATCTAAAAAACATATTTTTGTACCCTTTTATAAACATAAAATATTTAATGTTTTTTATGTTATTTTCTTTTTTACCTTTATTATATATGGATTTAGTTTTTCCAGCTTTAATCGTAATTATTTTTCTAACACCTGCCATTATTGGTTACAAATTAATAAACAAAAAACTAACAACTTACAAAAAAGACTGTAAGAAAATAACCAACTTTTTTTTAATATCTGCAATAACAACCATCATTTATTCTGTTATTCAAGTTATTGTTTTTGTTATTTCTGTTATTATTTTTTATTTGTTTTTTTTATCAATAATTGATTTTATGTTTTTAGAAGATTTTATTATTAGTCCTTGGGTAATTGCAGGCTTAATTGCTTTATTTATTATTACTTTTATAATAATCTTTTTTGTAGAAATATTAAAAACATTTGGACTTGTAAGATATTTTAAAACACAAAAATTTAATAAGATCTTTGATATAAAAACACACACAAAACAGATCTTTTCTTCAAACTTTTTTATAGGTTTTTTATATTTTTTAGGATATCTGTTAATATATTTGTTGATTGCAACAACTCTAAGCTTTATTATTATTGTTTTCTTTGAATTGTTTGCTGAAAGATTAATTGTTTTTTTATTTTTGTTTTTAGTATATGTTATATATGCAGGAATAATAAATGTTTGTTATAGAACCATAATTGCAAAATAATTTAGTTTATATATTTTTCTATACTTAGATATTTTAATGAAGAGATTGAAAAGTAGTTAGTGTTTAGCACGAAAGTTTTTTAAAAACTTTTGAGGAAAGTCCACCCACCAACTTTCATCAACATGATGCTTCTGTACAGAAACAACACGGCTATAAAACAAAAGCAAATGATTTGCAAAAATGATGTGTTTTATAGAATCGCTGAAAGAACAGAAGTCTGGTGCAAGAGATATTTTTCTCGCTTAGATAAATTGCTATTAACTACAGAAGGTGGCTTATGGCTAACTACTTTCTTTTCAAAAAAAAAGGTGATCTTACATGTCAGAAGAACAAATACAATTTGTAGCAAACGTAGACAAATTCGTTTCTGTAAAAAAATTAAAAATAGAACCAAAAGTAACAAAAGAAGATATTGTTGAGTTTTTTGCAAGTATCCAGTTTAGTTGCAATCAAAAGATAGATGATTTTCTTGAAAAAATAGTAGATGTAGTAAAACTACAAGAACAAACAAATCAACTATTTGATTTAAAATTTAATGAATTTTATGAAGAAATCAATAAACCTAAAACCAAAAAGATAATAACAAGTCTTTTACCAAGCCATATAGAAAAAAAACAAAAAGATGCTTATGTAGAGGCAATAAGAGTTTATCTTTTAAATAAGTTTTGTGTGAAAAATAAAATCATCCTAAGCTATAACCAAGTTGTTTTTCCATCAAAGAAAAAGATAATGAAAAAGAAATAATATCTTTATAAAGGTTTATTTGCCTATATATTATATAAACAAAAATAAATTGTTTATCCCTCCTTAGCATAGCGGCTAATGCGTCCGGCTGTAGACAAAAGGCAACATCGCTTTTGGCGGTGACCGGAAGATCCCCAGTTCGAATCTGGGAGGAGGGAATTGATTCTATTTTTCTGTTTTTTATAAATCAATAAACCTTTAAAAACAAACACTATATATATTTATGAGGGTTTTATAAATGAGAAAAAAAATTTCAGAAAATCCATTGTATGATAGACTAAAAAGAACTAATAAATCAAAGATAAAAACACCAGCACTTAAGTTTAAAATAAGCAAAATAGGAAATGTTGGGCTAGTTACAAGCCCAAAAGCAAGAATCATTATTAAAAAACAGCCAAACTTAATACCAGAGTTTTTAAGATTTATAAAACAAAGTAAAACAACAATGAAAACAAGTTCTTTTTTATTTAGAAGATTAGAACAAAAATCATTTTTAATAATTGTTGAAAATACAAAGTTTATTGTTCAAAAAATAACAAAACCAAAAGATCAAATAACTCCTCAAAAATGGGCTTCTCATGCATTTAATTCTGCAGTAATTGTTGAAGCTTTAAAAAAACAAGGAATAAATACTGTACCACTACATTTTGCGTTTACAAATCTTAAAAAGAAAGAAAGTTTTCTTGCTTATGAACACCTGAACCTAAAAAACATAAAGCAAGCAAGAGAAGAAAAGATTATTACAGAAAAAGAACATGCAGAATTTAAAGAAAACATGTTACAGATATATACTACTTATAGAGACAAAATAAAAACAAAAGAACTAAATATTGGTTTAAGAAAAGAAAAATTGTCTTTTTTCTTTCTCTTAGAAGAAGAAGTATTAGTTGATCCAAAAACAAAAAAATTATATGTTAATCCAACAACAGAAACACGAGAAAATCTTCAAAAAAAATTAGCTTCTGTAAGTGAGTTTGATGTGCTTCTTTAAAAGAAAATTATGTGTTTTGTAAGATTTGTTGGACGTCAATCGTGGACACATAAACTCCACAAAACCTTAAAAATTTTAAAAACCCTAAAAACACAAATATTTAAATATCTTCTTTTTATAACATATATAGTAACTTGTTAGATATTTATGGCACAACAGACAGGTTTGCAAAAACCAGAAAGTATAATTATACAAAAGATAGAAGAAAACATAAAAA